>NZ_JBHZAV010000027.1:0-73739 GCF_042754445.1 Embleya sp. NPDC059213 | reverse complement strand
GGTCGACCGTCTCGACACCGTAGACGGTGTCGCGGCCGTCAAGGTGCCGCCCGCGACACCCGGGCAGGCGTTCTCCGTGATCACGGTGGTTCCGGACACCTCCCCGCAGTCGCAGGCGACCGGCGATCTGATCGAGCGTCTGCGCAAGGACGTGGTCCCCGCCGCCGAGCACGGGAACGCGCTGCGCGTGCACATCGGTGGGAGCACCGCGAGCAGCAACGACTTCGCCGACGCCCTGATCGCCAAGCTGCCACTGTTCGTCGCGATCATCGTCGTGCTGGGATTCCTGCTGCTGATGCTGGCGTTCCGCAGTGTGCTGGTGCCGCTGATCGGCGCGCTCACCAACCTGCTGACCCTGGGAGCCGCACTCGGGGCGATCGTACTGGTGTTCCAACACGGCTTCGGCAGCGAACTGCTCGGGGTCGGCTCCGCGGGGCCGATCGAATCCTTCGTCCCCATCCTCGTCATCGGTGTGATGTTCGGCCTGTCCATGGACTACCAGGTCTTTCTGGTCAGTCGCATGCACGAGGAATGGACGCGCACCCGGGACAATCACCGCGCGGTCCGCGTCGGTCAGGCGGAGACGGGGCAGGTGATCGTGGTCGCGGCGGCCATCATGTTCAGCGTGTTCGCGGCCTTCGCCGGTGGCGGCATGCGCGTCATCGCCACCTTCGGCGTCGGCCTGGCCGCGGCCATCGCCCTGGACGCGATCGTGGTGCGGATGATGTTGGTACCCGCGCTGATGCATCTGCTCGGTCGAGCCAACTGGTGGCTGCCGTCGTGGCTCGACAAGGTGATGCCGCGGATCTCCGTGGAAGGCGCGCACCAGGACGCGCCGACACCCGCGACCAGGGAGGCCCCGACGGCGCACGCCGGCCGCTGACACCCCGTCCACCGACGACTTGCCGCCCTTTCGGCCCTGGTCGGCACGGATGACATCCCGTGCCGGCCGGGGCCTGCGTACCGTGCAGGAGTGCGCATGATCACCACCGTCCGCGACTACCTCGCGGCACATCGTCGGGCCAAGGACGCGTTCCCTGGTGCGCTGCTCCTCGTGGTCTCGGTGTTCGCCTCGATGGCGGGGCCCTCCGGCTGGCACGGCCCGCGGGCCGCCCCGGTGCTGTGGACGGCGGCCGCCTGCGCGCCGCTGGTGTGGCGTAGCCGCGCGCCCGTCCTCGTGACCGTCGCCGTCGCCTCGGTGGAGGTCGTCCACCTCGCGTCGGCGCCGGGCCAACCGCTGGTACCGGGGGCGAGCCTGATCGCCCTCTACACTCTCGCGTCGCGTCTGCCCCGTCGACAGGCGTGGGTCATCGGCCTGGTGGTTACCGTCGCGCTGACCGTCGCCCTCGCCGCAAGCCGCTCCGACGAGGTCTTCGCGGCAGGGACGCTCGCCTCGTTCGACCTGCTGGTGCTGTCGGTCGCGCTCGGGGACCTCACCCGCTCGCGGCGCGCGCATCTCGCGGCACTGAGCAAGCGAGCCGAACAGGCCGAACGCACGCGTGACGACGAAGCCGCCCGCCGGGTCACCGCCGAGCGCGTGCGCATCGCGCGGGACCTGCACGATGTGGTGGCCCACCACATCACCCTCGTCAACGCCCAGGCGGGCGTCGCCCAGCACCTGGTGCGCACCGATGCCGAGGCCGCATACCAGGCGCTGGGCCAACTGAAGGACAACAGTCGGGCAGCTCTCGACGAACTACGCGCCACGGTCGGCTTGTTGCGTCAGGACGACGACGTATCGGAACCGCGCACGCCGGCCCCCACACTCGCCGACCTGGACGACCTGGCCGCGTCGTTCGTCCACACCGGCCTGCCGGTACAGGTCACGATCACCGGCGCCCTCCGGCCGGCGTACCCCTCGATCGAACTGGCTGCCTACCGGATCACCCAGGAGGCGCTGACCAACACCGCCAAACACGCCGGCCCGGGTGCAACCGCCCGGGTCCACCTCGACTACGGAGACACGGCGCTGCGGGTGGAGATCACCGACACCGGCAACGGAGTTCGCGCCGCCGACATGGCCGCCACGGACGGCCACGGCCTGATCGGCATGCGGGAACGCGCCGCCGCGTTCGGGGGCACCCTCACCGCCGGCCCCGGCCGGGGCGGGGGCTTCCGGGTCGTCGCGGAACTGCCCTTGCCCCAAGACCCGGGAGACGCCCGATGACCATCCGGATCCTCCTTGCCGACGATCAGGCGCTGCTGCGCGGCACCTTCAGGCTCCTCATCGACAGCCAGCCCGACATGGAGGTCGTCGCCGAAGCCTCCACCGGCGCGGAAGCCGTCGAGCGTGCCCGCACCGCGTGCGCCGACGTCGTCCTGATGGACATCCGGATGCCCGTCCTGGACGGCATCGAGGCCACCCGGCTCATCGGCGCCGACGAGGACCTCGCGGGCGTCAAGATCCTGATCCTGACCACGTTCGAGGTGGACGAGCACGTCGTCGACGCGCTGCGCGCCGGAGCAAGCGGCTTCCTCGGCAAGGGCATCGACCCGCCCGAACTACTGGACGCCATCCGCACCGTAGCCGCCGGCGACGCACTGCTCTCGCCCACCGCCACCCGCCAACTCATCGCACGGGTCGTCGCCCAACCGGCCGCCGCCGACCCGCGCACCGCGCGCCGCCTGGAACTGCTCACCCCCCGCGAACGCGAGGTCACGACCCTCACGGCCCTCGGCCTGTCCAACAACGACATCGCCGCACGTCTGCACGTCACCCCCCTCACCGCCAAGACCCACGTCAACCGGGCCATGACCAAACTCGGCGCCCGCGACCGAGCACAACTCGTCGTCATCGCCTACCAAACCGGCCTGGTCACAGCCGGGATGTAACCCCCGCAGACCGGCCACGCGCGGGGCACACGCGCCGGCACGCGCCTTGGCCGGTCCGGGCGGGCGCAGTGTTCGTGTTGCCCACCCGGAAGCGGCACAACCCGGCGCGGCGCCCGTCCGGCAAGGCCCGAAGCCCCGCCGGGGGCCGGTGGCCCGTACCCGTGTCGAGGGTGAGGCGAGCAGTCGAGCCGGCCGCGGCTCCGGGTGGCACCGTGGCCGGCTCCTTGGCAACCGTTGCTACACGGCGGGGGATCCGCAATAGCCTCCCGTGAGGCAGGCCCGGAAGTTCAGATCCCTCAGGTTGGTGTAGTCGCGATCGAAGTTGCCGCCGTTCGCGGCGGTCGCGACGGGCGTCCAACCCTGGCCCTTCCAGCGGGCCTGAAGGATGACCCACCGGCCGTCCTTCGGGTTGAGATCGTAGAACGTTCCGTGGAAGCGCCCGTTGTAGTTGCCGCTGGAGTTCGGGTACCAGTTCCAGCAGACGTACACCTTGCCGGCGGAATTGGAGGTCACCACGGTCCGGCACGCGTCGCCCAGTGCCGAGGTGGCAGCGCCCGCTTCGGTCGCGGTGCCGGCAAAGCCCAGTGTCAGTGCGAGGGTCGCGGTCAGCGCCGCGACATGCCGCTTCTTGCCCTTGATGAACAACGTTTCTCCTGTGGGTCGTCGGGTCTTCGATGGGCGATCAAGGCTCGCCGGCCGTCTCGCCGCGGCGCGACGGCTCTCTCGTACGAAGGGTGGGTTCCCATCGGCGGGTCGCGATCCCCAGGCGGGGATCCGCTTCCCCAACGTCCCCCGTACGAGGTGAGTCGAGAACGAGCCTGACATCCATCGGTTTCGACCGCCATGCCCTTCACCGGCAGCCACAGGGTTCCGGCCATCGAGGATGGCGCAGCGTGGTGCGCTTTCATTTCACCGAGGCGGATCTACGCCGGGTCGCTCTCGCGCTCAACGCCCTGCTCGAAGTCGCCCTCGGTGTGCGCTACCCGATATCCGCACACGCACCCGGCCGAGATCACGTGGTCGCGGGCGGGACTTCGGGAATGGCGACAACGCGTCGGGGGAGCCTGGCTCCACGGGCGGGACTCCTCCAGGACCTGGACCCTCCGCAAGGAGGCGTATTCGACTCCTTCTGCCAACTCTCGGCTCCCGAGCCGAGCGCCGGTGTCGACCTCGCCATCCGTACCCCGACCCGGGAACCGGCGGACGAAATCGCCGCGTTGCCTCGCCGTCTCCGCGTACCTCTCCCGCGTCCGGGAGGCCGAGCCGTGCGGGGTGCGCCGGGGTGACGTCCACTGGGCGGAAACTTGCTTCCTCCAGCGCGCTCAGCATGGCGGCGCGCAACTTCCCGCCGACCTCGTCGAGCCCGTCCAGGAACAGCGCGATCCGTCCCTCCGCCGGCAGATCTCGCGCCCGGGCGACTCCGCCTCTGCCCCGGAACAGGGTGTACTCGCGGGCGAGTCGGCCCGCCACCCAGTCGGTCGGAAGCTCCTTTGCGGGGTCCCAACCGAACGGCGTGAGCATCACCGGCACGGGGATACGGGTCCGCCGCCTCGCGGTGCCTGAGCGCCTCCCGCAGGAGCAGCAGGGCGGCGGACGTCTTGCCCACCGCCGGCGAGCCCACGAGGAGCAGACGGCCCGAGGCCAAGCCGCCGTACACCGCGTGCAATTCGGGCAGGGTGCCCCCTTGGCGCAGATCGTCGAGGGTGACCGCCTTCAACCCGGGCAACGGGGTGAAACGGGCACGGCCCTTGTCGGCGATCGCCCCGTCGATCCGGCCTGCCACTTTGCGTTCGGACACCTGCCATCGCGTCGGAAGAGGCGCGGGTTCCAGGAGCCGCCGCAGCTTGGCTTCCTTCTCCCACTCACGATGCACGGCCTTGGCCGGCGAGTCGGCCGCGACGTCCAGTGGGGGCGCGGGGCGGCGGCCTGTTGCGTCAGGACGATTTTCCGGATGTACCCGGTGTTGGCCACGCTGTTGTTGTCGGCACGGGCGTCCCCGGTGTGGCTCACATGTATCGAGCCTGCGGGGGCGGGGTCGGCTCGGGTGTGGTCGGACACCGCCGGGGCGCCGTCGCGGGCGGTGGCATCGTCGGCCTGCTCGGCGGCTACCGCCGTCTCCCGCGTGGCGTCTGCGGTGTCGCGTCCTCCGGTGCCGGGATCACTCTCCGGGTCGGGGCGGCGGCCGGGCCATCTCACCATGGGGACGGAACCCCTCCCATCCTGTGGTCCTCTCGGTGTGGGTCGGCCGAAGCCGCCACCCGTACTCGCTTTGCTGCCGGGCCCGTTCGCAACGGCAGCACCGGTTCGCTCCACCCGGCAGCCGACGATACCCGCCCGTCTGCCCGCAACAGCATCGAATGAACTTCACCCGTACGCAAGGACATTGCCGCACGGCCACCGGATTCGGCCGCACGCCGCCGGCACGACGGCGACCGCGCACCGCCCGCCCCGGGGGCGCGCACTTCCCACCACCGCCCGCGTGCGCCTGGGCCGCGAATCGTATGCGTGTCCGACACCCCGGGTGGGTACCGAACACCGTGCAATGGGCCCGCTGTCGGGCCCACAGGGCCAGGCCGGGCCCGCCGGTGGCGGCACGCGCGCCGGCCGCGCCGAGTGCGGCGAAGGCCGGAACTCGGGCCTGCCCGTACGCAGTCGGGACGGGTATGGGAGACTCGCCGATCACCCCAGGAGGAACGCGTGTCTCTTTCATACCCCGAGTTCATCCCGGGCGCCGGAGCGAGCCTGGCAACGAGGAGCGTTCTCGCGGGCGAGAGCCGGATCCGCTGGGTACACCGCAAGCCGTCCCGGCAGCCGGCCGACAACGGGTGGCGCATCCTGGGCGACTCGGACACGGGCGAGTACCTGTCGAACGCGAAGAACTGGGCGCCCGTCGATTTCAACGAGCTCTGCGCCATCGAACCGGCCCTCATCGGCATCTACGACTTCCCGGTCGGGTCGGAACTCCAGTTCGTGCGTGAGGGCGGGGGAGTGTTGATCGTCGACGTCGAGTCGGGCCGCGAGGTCCCCCGGAGCGCGCTCTACGTGCCTCCGCAGCACCGGGCGGGCGACGAGGGCTGATCGAACACGGGACACGTTCACCCTGCGCCGTGCCTTGCCTGCCTCGACCCCTTGCCGACGAAAGCGCGGTTGATCTCCGATGGACGTGGTACCCGACGGGATCGACGACCTCATCGTGTCGTTCCTGGGTGGCGACAACAGGGCCGGCGCGAGGCTGGTGGCCGCTGGACCGGTGAGTCTGCACCGTCTGATCGGCGCACTGGCGGTTCGGGTCGACCCGGGCCGGGACGCCCCGGGGGCAAGGGGGGAGCGCTGCGGCCGGGAGGAGTTCGAGCACCTCGACCGGTTGGAGCGGCTCCTGGTCCGCGCGTTTCCCGAGGCCCTGTTCGATGCGGTGGCGCACGACCGCACCCTCGAATCGGCGGTCATGCGGATGCTCAAGAGTGTCGACGATCCCCGCGCGGTGCCGATTCTCGAACGCGGGCTGCATTCCGACAGCGGGGCCCGCTGGTCGGCCCTGTGCGGTCTGGCCGTACACGGCACCGCCGATCACACGGAGGCCGTTGTCGACTGCCTGGACGACGCGAGCGAACTGACGCGGTCCGAAGCATTCGACGTGCTCGGGCGACTGGGGGACGCCCGCGCAATCGAACCCTTGCTGCGCAGACTGAGCGCCGACGATGCGCACACGGCGAGACGCGCCTCGGCGGCGCTGGACCGCATCGAGCGACGTATCGGCGGACCACTGGCACCGCCGGTCTGGCTCGACATGGGCCGCGCGAGCTCACCACCGGGGGCGCGGCACCGTTCGGCGAACCGTGGCGCGTGATGGAGGGCTTGGTGGAGCGCGGGCGGACGGTCCGCGACGGTGAGGTGCTCGCGGTCCTGGAGAACGACTACGTCTCGACCGAGCTCACGGCTCCCGGGCCCGGCACGGTCACGGACGTTCGGATCTCGGTCGGCGACGAAGTGTCCGACGAGGTCGTGGCCGTCGTTCTCCAGACCCGGCGGCGCATCGGCTAGTGCCCCCGGCCATCGCCGAGAGCAGTCCGAAACGATCCGCCGATCGCGCGGCCACCAGGACGGGGCCGACCAGCGTTTCGTGCTTTCCCGGCCCCGCCCGGTGCAGGCCGAACCGGGGGGACACGCAGGCTCGGCGGCCGGACCGTGACACGGGTGGCGAGACGAGCGCCGGCAAGTCGAAGCATCGGTGCGAGGCTGCGCGCGCGGCCGGCGGACCGGGCGGGGCGGCCGCCCCGCCCGGGTTGTGCCGTCGGGTCAGTTGTCCTTCACCAGGGACGCGAGTGCCGCGTCCAGGAGTGCGGTTGCCTCCTGGGCCACCGGGCGCAGGGCCTCCAGGCCGGTGAAGGCGACCATCGTGTGCGGGTCGAGGGCCTGCACGAGGGTGTGGTCGCCTTCGCGACGGACGACCACATTGCACGGCAGCAGTAGGCCGATGGCCCGGTCGGCGGCGAGTGCGCGGTGCGCCAGCGGCGGGTTGCAGGCGCCGAGGATCAGATAGTCCTCCATGTCGTGGTCGAGCTTCGCCTTCAGCGTCGCGGTCACGTCGATCTCGGTGAGCACGCCGAAGCCCTGCGCGGCGAGTGCCTCGCGGACGGCCGCCACGGTGGTGGTGAAGTCGGAGTCCACGCGGACGGTGCGGTCGTAGGTCATTGCCGATCCTCTCGTTGCCTGTTTCCGCCGGACTTCCTCCGGCGTTTCACATACGGGTGGGGGTATCGGGTACCCTCGGGAGCAATATTACCCCTGGGGGTATTTTTCGAGGAGGATTCATGACGATCAGCCCGGACACCGGGACCGCACCCGCCGCAGTCGGCTCGCCGGCCGCCCTCGGCCCGTTCGGACGTCTGGGGGTGTGGTCCGCGAGTCGCCTCCGCCTGGTCGCCCTCATGTGGTTCGCCGTGGTCGTCGGGCTGGGCGCCTTCGCACCGCAGGTCACGTCGGCCCTCGCGGGAGCCGGCTGGCAGGCCAACGGCAGCGAGTCCGTACAGGTGCGCGACCTGGCCCAACGGCACTTCGGCGGGAATGCCTCCACCGCGCTCCAAGTCGTCGTCGGCGCGGACCGGCCGGTCGACGATCCCGCGGTGCGAACCGTGATCGAACGGGCCACCGCACTGCTGCGCTCGGACCCGCGCATCGGTGACGTGATACCCCCGCAGCCCGGCACCGGAATCAGCCCGGACGGTCGTACCGCGGTCCTCCTGGCCGGCGCCGGCGCCGACAGCAACGACATGGTGCGGGCCGCCGACGACCTCAAAGGGCCGCTGGCCGCCCTGTCCACCGACGGCGTCACGGTCGACGCCACCGGATCCTCGGTGATGTGGAGCGACTTCAACACCGCCAACCACGACGCCATGATGAAGTCCGAGATGTTGTCGTGGCCGGTGACCCTCGCGATCCTGGTCCTGGCGTTCGGCTCGCTTGTCGCGGCCGGCCTGCCGCTGCTCCTGACGATGGCGGGACTCGCGGCGTCCGCCGGGGCGCTGGTGCTGCTCAACCACCTGACACCGGTGTCGATCTGGGCGATGAACTTCGCGATGATGTTCGCCCTCGCGCTCGGCATCGACTACGCACTGTTCCTGGTCGTACGCTTCCGCGCCGCCCTGGCCGGACACGGCGACGCCCGGCGGGCCGTCGGCGAGACCATGGACACCGCCGGCAAGGCCGTGGCCCTCTCCGGCGCGACCGTCCTGGTGAGCCTCTCCGCCGTGATGCTGGTACCGGCGCCGGCGTTCCGCTCGATGGCGCTCGGGATCATGCTCGCGGTCGCCTTCGTCCTGGCCGCCACGCTCACGCTGCTGCCCGCGATCCTCGGACGGCTCGGCGACAGGGTCAACGCGGTCGCGCTGCCGTGGACCCGGCGGGCCGACAGCGCCGGATCACCGCGCTTCACGGCCTGGGGCGAGCGACTGTGGCGGCACCCGCTGCGCTATGGCGTACCCGCACTGGTGGTCCTGCTCGCACTCGCCGCACCGGTGATCGGGCTGCGCACCGCGATGCCCTCGATCTCCGTCGTTCCACCGGACTCGTCCGCACGTCAGGGCTACGTCGCCGTGCAACGCGCCTTCGGCCCCGGCGCACCCGGCATGGTGCAGATCCTCACGCCGACCGACCAGGCCGCGACCGTCGCGGCGGATGCGGCGACCGACCCGGGGATCGCCGCCGTACTGCCGCCGACCCCCGCGTCGGACGGGTCGAATCTGAGCCTGATCCAGGCCCTTCCCGGGGTCGACCCCTCCGACCCCGAACTCGCGGCCACCGTCGACCGCTTGCGTAGCGGGTTGGCGGACGACGCACTCGTCGGCGGCGCGGCGGTCGAAAACCTCGACCTGCAAGCCGCACTGGATGCCAAGACACCCCTGGTGATCGCCATCGTGATGGGCCTCGGCTTCCTACTGCTCGTCGTCGCCCTCCAAGCGCCCCTCGCGGCGCTGCTCGGCACCGTCACCAGCCTGCTGTCCACCGCCGCGGCCTTCGGCGTCGCGCGACTGATCTTCCAGGACGGCCACGGCGCCGGACTGCTCGGATTCGATCCACAGGGGTTCCTCGACGGCTGGGCACCGGTCTTCTTCTTCTCCATGATCTTCGCGATCGCCATGGACTACACGGTGTTCCTCTTGGCCTCGGCCAAGGAACAGGTCGAGAAGACCGGCGACCCTCGACGCGCCATGGTCGGCGCCCTCGCCCACTCGGGCCGCGTCGTCTTCGCCGCAGCGGCCGTCATGGTCGCCGTGTTCTTCACCTTCGCGCTGTCCGGACCGCTGCCGCCCAAGGAGATGGGCATCGTGCTGGGCGCGGCCGTACTGCTGGACGCCGCGCTGGTACGGCTGGTCCTCCTGCCGGTGCTGCTCCGGCTCTCCGGTCGGGCGGCGTGGTGGAGCCCGGTGTGGCTGCGCAAGGTCCTGCCGGACGTGCGCTTCTCGCACGACTGACGTCCCGCACTGCCGGGTCAAGATACCCCCCGGGGTACGATGTACGGGTGAATCGGTTGGGGAAGGAGTCCCGATGACGGTGGACGAAGAGGCGAGCCGCGCCGTCCTGAACCGGCTGCGCCGGGCCCAAGGACAACTCAACGCGGTCATCGCGATGGTCGAGGCGGGGCGCGACTGCAAGGACGTGGTCACCCAACTGGCCGCGGTTTCCAAGGCATTGGACCGCGCCGGGTTCAAGATCATCGCAAGTGGCATGCGCCAATGCCTGACCGAGAGCAATGGTGACGCGCCGCCGCTGAGCGAGGCCGAGTTGGAGAAACTCTTCCTGTCCCTCGCGTGAACCGGGCGCGTGGGAGCGCACAGCGCAGCGGATGTCGACACCCACGCGCTCGCCGGACGGATGAGCGGGCGGCCTTCACGAGGTACCCACGTTGCACGGTGAAGGCCGCCGGCGCGCCCCGAGCGGGGTCGCCTCCCACACCCGCGACCCCGCGGCCGGGGCGGCAGGAGCACACCCGAGTCGGAGTTCGCTCCGGGACGCGTCGGCTCCGTCAGGTGACGGCGAGGGCCGGCCTTCGGCCCCGGATCGCCCACGCGCGGGCGGTGAGCGGGATCGACCCGTCGGGCCGCGTGGGCACGGTCGCGCGAAGCGTGTCGCGCAACCGGTCCCGGCCGCGTGGAGCGAGGGCGGCGACGTAGCCGGGAGCGGGGCCCTGCCCGGCCAGGAACGGCTCCCACAGATCCGCGAAGTCGGCGAAGACGGTGGAGACCTCGATCGGGACGACAACCACGTCGACGAGCCCCGCCTTCGTCCACAGCGCGTGCAGGGGATCCGGTCGGCACACCGGGAACCGGCGGCCCTCGTCCAGCGCGGCAGCCGCCGGGTCCACCACGATCGCGGCGTCCCAGAACCGGCGCAGGAACGCCATGCCTTCGGCGTAGTCCCACACGTACGCGGCGACCAGCCCACCGGGCCGCACCACCCGGGCCGCCTCCGCCACCGCGGCATCCGGCGAGGGCAGAAAGTTCAGCACCAGCCCGCTGACGACCGCGTCGAACACCGCGTCGCCCAACGGCAGCGACTGCGCGTCGGCCACCACGAAGGAAGCCCGCGCGGGAGCGGCCTCCCGGGCCGAGACCACGAACCCTGTAGACCGTTCCAACCCCATCACCATCCGGGGCCGGCACCGGGCGGCCACCGTCGCCGTCAACGCTCCCGTACCGCAGCCCACATCCAGCCACCGCAGGCCGCTCCCGCAACCCAGCCACGCCACGAACTCATCCGCAACCAGGCGGCTCCACCGACCCATGTACAGCTCGTAGGCATCGCCGGTGGCCCACGAGTCGAACCGTTGCTCCGTCATGCCCACACGATCCCCCGACCGGGCCCGACCCGGACCCGGACACGCCGGCACCCGCCCGGCATCGCCCATGGCCATGTGCCTGCGGGATCGGCCTGTCGGCGGGCGATGCGGCTGCCGGGCATCGTGGTGATGTCGGCGTGGCCGGGGGCGGGCCGCGCCTGATTCGAGGCGAAGCAATGGTGCGCCGGTCGGCGAAGTGACGTGTCGGGAACGAGACTTGGAGAAGCTGTACCGGCGATGCCCGGTCGAGCAGGGTGTGGCGGCCGGGAGGTGACGGCTCGCGGAGCGATCGGCTTTTTCAGGCGCGTCGGAAGGTGGCGGTGGGGCCGGGAGTCACCGGTCGCACCGCGATAGGAGTCGTCATGGACGGGAACGGCGTTGCCGATCCGGCTTCGACCGGCGGGCGCTGTTCGGGGCGTCACGCGTTTCGGGGATTCGCCACTTTCGGCTGTTGCATGCTCGGGCAATCGCCGTGCTCGGGTGCGCCGAGGAACTGCTCGGCCCAGTTGCCCAGCTCCTCCAGGGCCGGCCGCAGGGCCTCCCCCGCAGGGGTGAGGCGGTAGGTGACGCGCAGCGGCGGGCCGGAGTCCACCTCGCGGCTCACCAGGCCGGCGTCGCCGAGTTCGGCGAGGCGGTCGGAGAGCATGCGCTCGCTGATTCCGCTGACGGCGCGGCCCAGTTCGGCGAAGCGGCCCGGGCCGTTCATCAGGCTGGCAAGGATGACGCCGTTCCAGCGCTTGCCCAGCAGGGCGAAGACGCCTTCCACCGTGCTGCCCGCTCGTGCGCACTGCCCCGCGTCCCCGTGCTGCCCCTTTGTCATGCGGCCATGTTAGCGCCCACCGTGCTTTGGCTGCGGAAAAGTAAGCTACTATATTAATGTAAGCAGCTTGCGAAGCTGATGCCCGGTGCCTCGACGCGCCGGTTTCACCGCATCCGCGCGCCCATCCCGAGGAGTGCCTGCCATGGCCGTTCTGCTGCACATCGACTCGTCCCTGTTCCCGCTGGAGGGCTCCGGCTCCCGCCAACTCACCGCCGCGTTCCGCAGGGTCTGGGAAGAGGCACACCCGCAGGGCAGCGTCATATACCGCGACCTGGCCGCCGCCCCCGTGCCGCACCTGGACGCCGCCACCGTCACCGCCGAGTCCGTTCCCGCGCTGCGCGAGGAACTCATCGCCGAATTCGAGAGGGCCGACGTCGTCCTCATCGGCGCTCCGATGTACAACTTCACGATCCCCTCGACCCTGAAGGCCTGGCTGGACCAGATCATCCTGGCGGGGCGGACCTTCGGCGAGGGCGTGGCCCCGTCCGGCAAGCGCGTCGTGGTCGCGGCCTCGCGCGGTGGCTCCTACCGCCCCGGCACCCCGCGGGCCGGCTTCGATTTCGACACCAACTACCTGGAAAAGGTGCTGGAAGGCGGGCTGGGCCTGGAGGTCGAAACCATCACGCGCGAACTGACGATGGCGCCCCGCAAACCCGCCATGGCCGACATGGTGCCGCTGGCCGAGGAATCCGCGCGGCAGTCGCTGGAGCGCGCCGCCGAGTCCGCGCGGCGACACGCCGCGCTCCTGGCCTGACCGCCGGGCCTGCACGAAGCGGGTGGGCCCGGACAGTTGGCCGTCGTATGCGGGGAAGCGCCGGCTTCGGCACCGCCCTGCCGACGGCATCGTCCACGATTGCGGCGGCGTCCAGCTCGAACGCCTCAAGGCTCGGCATGGCCGAACGCGGCGTCGATCCGGCCGCCCGCGACCGATCCGGCGTCCGCCTCATCGGCTGCACCGGCTCGGCCCTGCCCGGGTCCGCCTACCCTTGGGCCCGCGACCACGTCGGGTTTCCTGTTGTGCTGCCGGCTCGGTGCGGATCCGGCCTGCCCGGCTCCGACGGCAGCTCCGATGCCCCACACCGGGAGCATCGCGGTGTCCGGGACGGCGCAGCGCGTGCCGCGCCGTCCCGGGAGCCGGTGAGGCGAGGGATCGCGGCTACTCCGCGTAGGGCTGGTCGGTTCCCTGGGCGCTGTAGCCCAGACTCCAGACGTAGCCGTCCGGGTCGGCGAAGGTGCCGCCGTAGCCGCCCCACGGCAGGGCGCCGGCGGGGTTGAGGATCGTGGCGCCGGCCTTCCCGGCCTCCGCCATGATCTCGTCGACCCGTGCCTCACTGCGGACGACGTAGGTCAAAACCAGCCCGCTGAAGCCGCTGCCTTCCGGGTCCGTGCCCACCTGGCCGGCCAGACCCTCGCGAGCGTAGAAGCCGACCGGCGAAGCGCCGTCCGACTCGAAGAACACCGAGATGCCGTAGTCGTTCGCGATCTTCCAGCCGAGTCCCTCGGTGTAGAACTGCTTGGCCCGGTCCATGTCACGGACACCGAGGAGGATCGAGCTGACGTGCGCCTTCATGTCTTGCCCCTTGCACCGTAGATGTATACCTGCCGGACATCCGGGCCGGGGCTCCGATGTGCGGTGGTTGCCATGACCATCACGCTAGGGGCTGGGTGGCGGGTGGGGCTTCTCGAATGCTGATCGGTCTTGGGACCCGTCACGCACGCGTCCGCGCCGTCGGCTGTCCGCCTCGCCCTGGCGATGGTCTCCCGGTCCGGACTCCCGCCGTCGTCCGGCGCTGACCTGCCGACGGGGTGTCCAGCAGCGGAATCGAGCCTTGTCATCTCGGCACGCGACCGATAGGACTGTCCGCGTGTCTGATCATCGGAACTTTGCACGCTCCGCCATGGCGGCATCCTCGGTCGTGATCGCTGCTTGTGCGGTTGCCGTGGCGATCAAGGTGGTGGAGACCGACTTCAGCCCTGCCCCGCCACCGCGCCTCATGGACCCCGGATCGGTGGAGCGGCGACTCGCCGATCAGCTCCAGGGTTACCGGGACACGCCGGTGACGAGAGTGAGTTGCCCCGCTTCCATCGTGGTCAAGGTGGGCAGCAAGTTCACCTGTCACTTCTGGGACGGGCGCATGGGGACGGTGCCGGTCACGATCTCGACCGACCAGGGCGACATCGACGTGGGCAACCCGACACGGTTCTGATCGCGGGGTACCGCCTCCCCGCCGACCGCCGCCCCTTTGCCCGCCACCCCCACCCCGAGGGGCCTCGGCGCCGGCAAGGCCGAGCTTGAGTCCTTCGACCCCACCGAGCCGGCCTTCTCGTTCGGCTTCGGCGATGCGGGCGATGAAGGTAGCCGCGATTTCCTCGATGACGGATCCCGTTCGGGGACGCGGTCCGGCTGCGGCTCGGTGGAGCGGAAGCATGATGGTGGCCGGGTGCACGGTGTTCTCGGAACTGCCGGGGCAATACTCGTAGTCGGGTCGAGCGCCCACCGCCGATGCGGCCATCGACATCGACATCGACATCGACATCGGTCTCGTCGCTCGGGCGCAGGGCCACGACCTTGCCGGTCGACGACCCGGGCGCGTACTTGGAACGGAGCGTCGACCGGAGGTGTCGATCCCGCGGATGCTTCAGCGGCAGGCCGTGCGCGACGCAGGGCTCCCATACGACCTCCAACGTCCGAGGCGCGGCGTCGAGCGTGGCCGGGACGTGCAACTTCCCACCCTGTCGGGGCGGTTCCACGTCCTCGGGCCGCAGCACCACCCACACGTCCTCGGTGCCGCGTCGCCACTCGGCAGGCAACGCCCGTGTGGGGGCGATGCATCCGTCGCCCGGCTCGATCACGGCTCGGGGCGTCGTGGAAGATCGGATCCGGCCGGCCGAACAGGAGATGGTTGCGCTCCCACGCGCCCCGCCCTCCGCGCGAGTTTCGCTGCCGGGGGAACAGCCCCGGGGGCACTGCTTTTTGCGGGAGGCGGTACAACGCAGGTACAGACGCTGCCACGGTGCGCTCCTTGAGTCGAATCCGTGGCGTCGCACTCGAGAATCCCGGAGGCGGCCGGGCTCGGCGTCGGCGATTCGCACAGGATCGGAGATCGTTCTTCGTGCGCGGCGACGATCCCTCGGTTTCCGGCCACTGCCTACCGTGATCGTCCGCAGCGGCGCATGCCGCCGCGTTCCGAGGAGGTTTCCCGTGACGAGACGATCCGAATTGCCGGGTACGCCGCCGACAGGCCGCCGATGGGCACCGGGCGCCGGGTCGGGTGCGCTGCGCGGCACCGGGCACGCCGTGGCCGGGTATTTCCCGGTTTCCGGGCGTTTCCCGGTCGCCGAGTGCTTCGCGTTCGTCGGGTGTTTCCCGGGAGGCGCGCGATGAGACGCGTCTCGCGTGGGGTCGTGGGGACCCTCGTCCTGGGTCTGCTCGCCGCCGGATGCGGTGGGAGCGATGGGGGCGCCGGCGGCGACGGCGATACGCTGACCGTCGGGGTCGTCGCCGATCCCGGTGGCCTGAATCCGCTCACCGCGCTGAACGCGAGCGCGTTCATGCTGAACCGCTTCTCCTACGACGGGCTGCTCAACATCCAGCCCGACGGGCGCATCGTCTCCGGCGTCGCCGAGAAGTGGACGTCCGATGCGACCACCGCGAGCTTCACCCTCAAGCGCGGCGTGACGTGCGACGACGGTACGCCGTTGACCGCCTCCGCGATCGCGGCGCAGTACGCCTACATCGCCGAGCCGGCCAACGCGTCGCCCATGCTCGGCATGATCGTGCCCACCGGCCTCACCGTCTCCGCCGACGACGCCGCCGGTACCTTGACGTTCAAGACGCCGGAGCCCACTCCCTTCCTGCTGCGCAACGCCGCGACGCTGCAACTGGTGTGTCCCTCCGGCATGCGTGCGCAGGGCAGGCTGGACCAGGCCTCGGACGGCACCGGACCCTACCGGCTGACCGAGGCGGTACCGGGCGACCACTTCACCTTCACCAAGCGACAGGGCTACACCTGGGGCCCCGACGGCGTGGACAACGCCCGCACCCCGAACCGAGTGGTCTTCAAGGTGATCGGCAACGAGTCCACCCGGACCAATTTGCTCCTGGGCGGCCAGTTGGACGTCACGACGGTGGTCGGCCCCGATCGATCCCGGCTGGCCGCGGCCGGGATCGAGTCCACGGCCATGCAGGACCCGCTCGGCCAGTTGTTGTTCAACGAGGATCCGAACCGGGTCACCGCCGATCCGCAGGTGCGTCGGGCGCTGGTCACGGCGATCGACCTCCGGCAACTCGGCGCGGTCGCCACCGGCGGCAAGGGTGTGCGGCCGACCCGACTGGGCACCGCGATGTCCCCGCCCTGTCCGACCGACTCCGTCACCGCCAACCTGCCGACGCACGACGTGGACCGCGCCGCCGAGATGCTGAGCACCGCCGGGTGGAAGAAGTCCGGTGGGTACTGGACCAAGAACGGGCGGCAACTGTCCATCGCCGTGCCCTACCCGGGCCTGTCCGGCACCCAGGTCGTCGCGGCGGCCGAACTGGCGGTCAAGCAGTGGAAGTCGTTCGGCGTGAAGGTGACCCTCCAGCCGACCACACCGGCGACGAAGGTGTCCACACTGATGACCGGTGAGTGGGACGTGGCGTGGGCGCCACTGTCACTGAGCACACCCGACCAGATGCTCCCGTTCTACTCCGGGACCAAGCCGCCCGAGGGCCTCAACTTCGGTTCCGTGCAGAACCCGGAGTACGAGCGCCTGACCGCGCTCGCGATGGCCAAGCCGGACACCGCCGGCTGCGCCGAATGGACCGCGGCGGAGGAGGAGTTGATGAAGCGGATCGATGTGATCACCTTCGTGGACAGCAACGTCCCCTACTTCACCCGGGGCTACACGTTCGAGGTCGACGGCGGCGGTTTCCTGCCCACATCCCTGCACCGCACCGACGCGCGCTGACGCCCGTTCGGCGGCCGACCCGCGCGCACCTCACCCGCCCGCACCACCCGGGGCCGCCGACGTGTGCTCGCCCGCGGGCGCCCGGGCGGATGAGGGTGCGGAAACGGGGGTCGTCCGACCGGACGACCCCCGCGGCTCGCGACGCTCCCGTACCGCGGCCCGAAGCAGTCCCACCGGCCCGAATGAGATCACCCTTGGCCACTGCTTGTCATCGCGGCAACCGCACAAGCACGACGTTCGCCGACGCTGATTCCGGCTCGGGTCAGGCGCAGGGGGCACCAGGGTAGCCGGGGCCTCCGGGCGGGCCGGAAGGCTTCCAGGAGGAGATGACGTCGTTCATGGACGAGCCACCGATCGGCGTTGCCGCGAGGTTGGGGATACCGCTGTAGCCGGGTATCAGGATGCCGCGGCCCTGGTAGTTGTTGTGTTCGAAGAAGCAGATCGGCGTGGGGGTGGGATTCACGATGGACGAGATGGTGTCCTGATAGCCGGGGCCGACCCCTTTGAGAGCGTCGGACACGGTGGTCGGGACGAGGGTCACACAGTTCTGCTGGCCCGCGTCCCTGCAGACGGTGATTTTGGTTGGGGTGGCCATTGTCCCCGCGTTGCCACCGGAGGCGGCCGCGGTGCCGGTGACGGCGCCGATGATGCCAACCGTCAGTGCGAGACATGCGGTGGCGCTGAAGAGTGGGTTCTTGATGACGCGCATGAGGTGCCTACTCCTTGGGTTCGAGACCGCCCACCGGTGTACTTCCGACAGACGGTGGTCGGCCGACTGCGATCGCCCGGGCATATCCGGATCGTCGACTTCTAGACCGGGTACGCACCTCGGATGTGACAAGTCGGGGACGAGACAAGGCCGTTGCGGTTCGCGATCCGCAGGTGGACCATCTTGCGGTCGAGCGCGACGGCCCGTCGTCGGTCCCTTCTCGCGCCCGGTCGTCTCGAATGGAGAGGCACTCGCCGGGTGGCCTTCGCCGCCACTACCGCCTTGCGGCGCGAAGTCGCTCCCACGAAGCGGCAGTTCGGCATCGAGCGATCGGGGCGCCCCGGGCGGAGGTTGCCGGTCAGTCGGTTCGGTGTGACGGCCCGTAGAGGTCGTCGAGGCGGAGCGGTGCGGGCGGGGGCAGGGGCGGCGCGCCGTCCGTGGCCCGGCAGGACCGGAGGAAGTAGGCGAGCAGGCGGCGCGAGGCGGCCAGGGACACCTCCGGGGACTGTTGCACGACGCCGCTGTTCGCCAGGAGCAGGAGGGTGACGTCGCTGGGATCGAAGTCCTTGCGCAACTGCCCTGTGTTCTTCGCGCGTTGCACCAGCCTGGCGAGTCCCGCCTCGGTGCGGGCGCGCTCGCGACGAAGGTCGGGATCGTCGGGGGACTCGCCGAGGAACGCCGCGCTGAACCCGCGGTCCTCGGCCTGCATCCTGCACACCTTGGCGAGGGCGGAGCAGAAACCGCGCCAGGGATCGTCGTCCCGCAGGGCCTCGTCCAAGGCCCCGGAGCACTCGGTGAGCTGCTCGGAGAACGCCGCGGCGATCAGCGAGCCCCGGGTCGGGAAGTGCCGGTAGAGGGTGGCGGCGCCGACGCCGGCCCGGCGGGCGATGGTGCTGGAGGGTACGTCGGTGCCGTTGAGGGCGTATGCCTCGCGGGCGGCCCGGAGGAGCCGGGCGCGGTTGTGCCGGGCGTCGGCTCGCTGCTCCCGGACGGCGGTCTCGGCGGCGGGCGAGGACTGGTTTCGAGACGGCTGAACAGGCATGTCTCTCACTTAACCACAAATGGAAGAGGTCGTCCGTTTAGCGGGTTAGCGTGATCCGGTGCCGCGACATCGAGGTCACCGAGGTCACCGAGGACGTCCGAGCCTCGTTGTCCGGCAGCCACTTCCCCTTCTTTCATGCGCGACAAGACGCGACGAGGAGACATCATGCGTGCAGTGGAGATCACCGAATTCGGTGGCCCGGAGAACCTCAAGCCGGTCGACCGACCGGACCCGACCGCCGAGCCGGGCCATGCCGTATTGGCGGTGGCAGCGGCCGGGGTCGGCTTCTTCGATGTTCTGCTACGGCAGGGTGCCAAGCCCGATGTCGGCACCGGCGCCGTACCCGGGCTGGAGGTGGCCGGCACGGTCGTCGAGGTCGGTTCGGGGGACGACGCCGGGTGGGTGGGACGCCGGGTCTTCGCGACGACCGGACACGGCGGCGGCTACAGCGACCGCGCCATGGTGCCCGTCGAGTCTCTCGTGGAACTGCCGGAGGACGTCTCGTTCCATGACGCGGTAGCGCTCGGGGTGAATTCCCTGGTCGCCGCGGCAAGCGTGGAAAGGGCCGACGTCAAGGCGGGCGAGCGGGTGCTCGTCCGCGGCGCCGGTGGCGGGATCGGCGTGCTCACCACCCAACTCGCGGCCGCTCGGGGTGCGACGGTGATCGCCTCCGTTCCCGACCGGTCCGTTGCGCAGCGGCTGTACGACCTGGGGGCCGCGGAAGTCGTGGGCGTGGACGCGGTCGACCCGGGCCCGGACGGCCGCTATGACGCCGTCATCGACATCGTCGCCGGTTCCGACGTGGCCGACTTCATTCCCCTGCTGCGCCCGAACGGCAGGTACGTGATCAGTGGTGTCGTCGCGGGTGCCCCCACTCCCGACTTCGGCATGGCGCTGTTCGCGAACTTCCAGCAGTCCTGGACCATTTCGGCCCTCAGTCTCTCCAGTGCGCCGTCGAAGACCGCCGCCGAGACCTTCGCACTCGTCTTCGCCGACGTGCGCGAAGGCCGACTGGAGCCGGTGCTGCACGGCACCTTCCCGCTGGACGAAGCCGCGGCCGCGCACACTCTGCTGGAGTCCCGCGCCGTCTTCGGCAAGATCGTTCTGACCGTCTGATTCGGCGGAACGATCAGTGTTCGTGTCGGGTCACCAGCGCACCGGGAGGGCCTGCAGCTTGAGCACCCGCAGGCCCTCCGACCACACCAACTCCTCGACCGGAACGGCCAGGTCGAGGTCCGGCAGACGGCGTAGCACGGCCTCGAACGCGACCCGCAGTTCGAGCCGGGCAAGGTGCACGCCCAGGCAGTGGTGCGGCCCGTGGCCGAACGCGATGTGGCTGGGCGGGTCGACGCGGGTGATGTCGAAGGTGTCCGGGTCGACGAACCGGGCCGGGTCGTGGTTGGCGGCGCCGAACGGCGCGATGACCCCCTCGTGCGGCTTGACCCGGACGCCGCCGAGCTCGATCTCGGTGGTGGCGATGCGCGGGGTGCCCCCGGAGCCGGGCGGCACGTACCGCAGGATCTCCTCGACGGCGGCGTCCAGGCGCTCGGGCTCGGCACGCAGCAGGGCGAGTTGTTCGGGGTGGGTGAGCAGCATGTAGAGGCCGCGGGTGAACACGGTGGCGGTGGTCTCGTGGCCGGCGGAGATCAAAGCCCGGACGAGTTGTACGAGTTCGTGCTCGCTCAGCCGGTCGTCCTGGTCGCGGGCGCTGACCAGGGCGTCCAGGAGGTCGCCCGCATCCCCGTCGTCGCCCGTGCCGTCGGCCCCGCCGGCGCTTCGCCGTGCCGCGATCAACGTGCCCACGTAGTCGACGTACTCGCGTTGCGCCGCGAGCATCTCGTCGCGCGTCCAGCGGGTGAGCGACAACCCCATTTCGGTCCAGCGCCGGAAGTCGGCCGCGTCGTCGTCCGGAATGCCGAGCAGTTCGGAGACGATCCGGATGGGCAGCGGGAGCGCGAATCCCTCGTACAGGTCGCCGGTCCGCCCCGGGTCGGCAACGAAGTCGTCGAGGAGCCGCTCGGCGACCGCCCGAACCCGCGGCTCCCACGTACGGATCCGGCGCGGTGTGAAGGCGCCCTGCACGATCCGCCGGATCCGGGTGTGCTCCGGCGGGTCCATGCCGACGATCATGTCCTTGACGAGCGACGCGTCGAAGCCGGTGGCCAGTCGCGGGGCGCCGGCGCGGGACAGGTCACGGCTGAAGCGCGGGTCGTCGAGGACGGTCAGGATGTCCTGGTATCGACTGGCCAGCCACGCTCGGTCCCCGGACGGCAGGATCACCGGTGCGACGGGGCAGCCGGCGCGCAGTTCGCGGTACTGCTCGGGCTGGGTGCCGCCGGGTCCGCCGGCGAACGGGAAGTGCAGTGTGGCGTCGTCGAGTTCCATCCCTACCCCCGTAAATTTCCAGAACACGTTCTCATTTCCTGTCGAGAATGGTCGAGTCGCCGCGTCGATACAAGGGCCACCACATGAACGCGCGGGTGAACAAGAGTTCGATGACGCCAGGCTTTGCCCGAGGCCCGTCCCCGTCGGCGCCCGCATCCGCATCCGCAGGGGGCTCCTCCCGTCCGCCCTTCACCAGGGTGATCGCAGGCGTACTCCGCACGCCGAGGCGGGGACCGTGCGACTCCCGGATGGCCAACGGGGCCGACACAAGTCCACGCAATACACAGGGTGACGCATATTCACCGTATAGTGACCGACGGTCGTCACTCGTGACCGTGTGCCGTGCGCCGACGACGCCTGCGGGGAGGCTCGCCGACCGACCGGCGTCTTCCCGGAGCGGCGCCGGCCTCGGCTGATCGTTGCCCAATGGTGGGCGCCGCCCCGGTGGACCGCAGCGTTGATACAAGAATGGAGCAGCCGATGGGGATCGTCGTCCGCAGGCTCTCGGCGGTGGTCGCCGCCGCGTTGCTCGCCACGTTGTCGAGCGGTTGTTCCGACAGCGGTGGAGGGTCGTCGTCTTCGAAGTCCTCCGCTCCAGGTACGGGCACGGCGTCCGCGGGTGCGGCCACGGTCACCACCCGATCGGGTTCACTGGGCAAGATCCTGGTCGACTCCACCGGCCGAACCCTCTACCTGTTCGAAGCCGACACCTCGGGTACGTCGACCTGTTCCGGCGACTGCGCCGTCGCGTGGCCGCCACTGCTCGCACCCGGACAACCAACCGCGGGCGGGGACGCCAAGGCCGACCTGCTCGGCATCACGACGCGGGGCGACGGCGGTCGGGAGGTCACCTACAACGGCCACCCTCTGTACCTCTACCAAGGTGACCGGCAACCCGGCGACACCAACGGCCAGGGGCTCGATCAGTTCGGCGCCAAGTGGTACGTCCTGGGCCCGGACGGAAACAAGGTGACCACCTCCCCGAAGAGCACCAACAGCAGCGGCGGCGGCTACTGACCGTGCGGCGTCCGAGAGTCGCGGTGCCGAGGGTACGCGCGGGCCCCGGCCCAGGTCAGCGGTGGAGCGTGAGCCGGTCGTCGGGCTCCGCTCGCACCTCGGTCCCGAACGGGTGGCCGGCCCGGGTCAGTGTTGCCGCGAGCCACTCGACGTCGACGCGCGCGGCCCGCCGCAGACGCATCTTGACGGCACGCAGCGGCGCCATGCGCAGGCCGACCAGCTCTCCCGTGTCGCTTGCCACGGTGGCGAAGTACAGGAGCCGCAGGTCGTCGCGGTAGGACTCGTAGCCGCGGATGCCCTCGTAGTCGTCGACGCAGTCGCCGCAGCCGTACAGGATCAGCTTGTTCCGGTACACGTGGATCGCTCGCGGGTGGTGCGAGGAGTGGCCGTGCACGACGTCGACGCCGCCGTCGATCAGCCGGCGCGCGTATCGGGTCTGCGCGGGCTCGATGTCGTGGCCCCAATTCGAGCCCCAGTGCAGGGACGTGACCACGACGTCGCCCGGGCGTTTCACCCGCCCCACCCGTTCGAGGAGTTCCGCGACGTTCCGCTCCGATCCCTCGTGCGTGAAGTCGACGCCGGAGCGGTTCGCGGTCGCGGCCCAACCGGGCGGCACCCCGCTGGACGGCATGCCCTGGGCGAAGACCACCACCCGCCCGTCCTCCCCGACGGGCACCACCGCGGCACGCCGGGCCTCCTCCAGGTCGCTTCCCGCGCCGGCGGTGCGCAGCCCGGCCCCGTGCAGCGCGTCGAGGGTGTCCGCCAGACCCGTGCGGCCGAAGTCGAGGACGTGGTTGTTCGCCAGGACGCACACGTCCGGCCGGACCGCCTCCAGGCACGGGATGTTGTCGGGGTGCATCCGGTAGTGCACGGCCTTGAACGGCTCGAAGTCGTCGCAGGTGGTGATGCCGGTCTCCAGGTTCACGACCCGGGCGTCGGGCGCCTCGGCATCGAGGACGTCCAGCGCATCGCCCCAGGGCCAACGGAATCCCACCGGTCGCGGAATCGACCCGTTGGCCTCCTCCGCCAATCGCACGTACTCGCCCGCGTCACGGACGAAGCCCTCGCGCAGCGACGGATCCCCCGGGTGGGGAAGAATCCCGTCGATGCCGCGGCCCAGCATCACGTCTCCGCACAGACACAGCGTCACATGGCGATTCCTCATGCTTCCAGGGTTCCACCACCGGGCAAGCCGTCCCGGAACCATCACCGCCGCGCAAGCCGTCCCGGGTCCATCGCCGAATACGGCGTCGCACCGGCCGCCCGAGACGACGGCCGGGAACTGCTCCATCGGTCGATCGGCCGCAACCGTGCCCGACATTGATAGTTGATTCAGTGGCGCAACTATGTTTCCCTGGGGCGACCGCCGAGCCGGGCTCGCCGGTCGCCCCGGGCGCAGACAGGGAGAGACGCCGTGGAGGATTCGATTCGCACGTGGCTGGAAAAGCACATGGGCCGCGTCACGAGCCTGGAGCGCCAGGCCAGGTGGCGGCCCGTGTGGTTCGCCGACGTCGACAGCGGCGCCGAGTCGCGCGCCCTGTGCGTGCGTGGCGACCGTACCGACTACCCGGGCATCTTTCCGCTGGAGCACGAGATGCTCGTCCAGCGACTGCTCCACGACCGAGGCGTGCGCGTCGCCGCGGTGCACGGATGGATCGACCAACCCCGGGCGTACGTGATGGACCGGGTGCCGGGTCGGTCCGATTTCGCCGAGTGCACCCCGCAACAGCGCGACGCGGTGATGGACGACTACATCGACATCCTCGCGGACCTGCACGCGCTCGACGTGCGGCCGTTCGAGGCGGCCGGCGTGCGGCGCGACGGCATGGGTGCCTACGAGCGCTGGTACCGCTCGTCGAAGAAGCGGCCCGACCCCTTCCTGGAGTACTGCCTGGCCTGGCTGAGGCGTCATCCGCTGGACACCCGCGGCCGGGACTCGGTCATCGTCTGGGACTCCGGCCAGTTTCACCAGGACGGGCAGCGGGTCACGGCGGTACTCGACCTCGAACTGGCCCATCTCGGCGACCCGTTGATGGATCTCGCGGCCATGCGCATGCGCGACACCGTGATCGGCTACGGCGACTTCCGCCGACTGTACGCGAGGTACGAGGAGCGCTCGGGGACCGCGGTGGACCTGGAGGCGCTCCAGCACCACCACTTCGCGTTCACCCTGTCGAACCAACTCGCCTTCCACCACGCGCTCGCCGACCCGCCGCCCGGCTCGGACTACATGACCAACCTGCAGTGGTGCCACGAGACCAATCTGTTCGCGGTCGAGGCATTGGCGGACCACCTCGGAATCGCACTGGAGCCGGTCGCCCTGCCCGAGCCGCAGGTGTCGCCGGCCGCGGTGCCAGGCCGCCACCTGGTCGAGTCGCTGCGCTCCGGCGACTACGAACAGCGCCGCCTGTTCCGCCTGGCCCGACACATCCGGCGTGTCGACGAGATCGGACGCGAGTGCGACGAGGCGAACCTCGACGACCTCGCCGCCGTCCTTGGGCACCGCCCCGGGACCTGGCAGGAGGGGGACGCCGACCTGGAGGCGTTCGTTCTCGCCGACGACGGCAGGTCCGACCACGCCCTCGTCCGACTCTTCCACCGTCGCCTGTGGCGCGCCCACCAGACGCTCGGCCCCGCCGGCTCGGCAATGGCCACACACCACCCTCTCCAGTCGTGGTGACGCGGCCGCCCAAGCGGCACGATCCCGCTCGTTCCCTGCCCGTCCCCGCCCCCTTTCCTGGGAGGAATTCGCCATCGTGAACGACCGCGAGAAGCGCGCCCGCACCGTCGCCGACTTCTGGAAGGGCGTCGACACCCACGACTGGGACCTCGTGGCCTCCACGCTCGCCGACGACTTCGTGCGCGTGGGCATGCGCGACAACGAGGAGGACACCTGCCGCGGGAAGGACGCCTACACGGCGTTCGTGTCCGGGGTGATCGGCCGCACGCAGACGCACGAACTGCGCTCCCGTTTCACGTTCCTGAGCGAGGACGGCCGCCACGCGTTCAACGAGGCCGTCGAGATCATCACCTACGCGCCGGGCGAGGAACCCCTGGCGATGCGCTTCGCGAACCACCTCGAACTCGACGACGACGGCCTGATCAGCAGGCTCGACATCTTCTGGAAGACCCCGCCGGTCATGCCGCCGGACTGGATCACCGTCGACTCCGTCATCGGCGAGCGCAAGGCCGACGCGTGAGCGCCGCCGCGGCGGGGACCCCGCAGGAGAACGCACCTCCTCTGGGGCCGTCGTCGGCCGGGCTCGACGGGCGCGTCGCCGTCGTCACCGGAGCCGCCCGCGGCATCGGTGCCGCGACCGCGGTCGCGCTCGCGCGGTTCGGGGCGGACGTGGCGATCTGCGACCGTGACGTCGCGGGAATGGAGCGGACCGCCGACGAGGTGCGGGCGGCCGGACGGCGGGTGCCGGTTCGTGAACCGGACGTGCGGGACGACGCCGGCGTCGAACACTTCCTCACCGACAGCCGGGACGCGCTCGGCCCCCGGACACCCTGGTCAACAACGCCGGCGGCGGGTTCCGGGCGCCGTTCCAGGACGTCACGGCCAAGGGCCGGGGGGGCGCTGGTCGACGAGAACTTCACCTCCGTCACGCACGTCGTGCGCCACGGCGTGCCGCTGATGAACGACGGCGGCTCCATCGTCAACGTCACCACCGTGGAGGCGTTCCGGGCCGCCCCCGGCTTCGCCGTCCACGCGGCGATGAAGGCGGCGGTGGAACAGCTCACCCGATCCCTGGCCCTGGAACTGTCGCAGCGCCGAATCCGGGTGAACTGCCTTGCCCCGGACGCGATTCCCACGCCCGGTGACGCCGGCCTCGGCGCGACCGTGCCGCACGACGGCGGCGAGGACTACGAGGCGTACGCGGCGAAGGTGCCGCTCGGATTCGGGACGACCGACGACTGCGCGGCGGCGATCGTCTTCCTCGCGAGCGACATGTCCCGGTTCATCACCGGGACGACGCTGCACGTCGACGGCGGGTCGCCGGCCGCGTCCGGCTGGACGCGCCGTGCGAACGGAACGTTCATGCTCTGACGCCGGATCAACCGTCCGCCATGGCGGACAGCGCCTGGGCCAGCCGTTCCAGCAACAGCGGGAGCACATCTCGGTCGGCGGGGCTCCAGGGCGCGGCCGCCTCGCCCAACAGCCGTGCCCACGCCTGCCAGATGTCGCGCAGCGTGGACGCTCCCGAGGCGGTGAGTTCCAAGGTGGCCGCGCGTGCGTCCCGAGGGTCGGGTGTGCGTTCGACCAGGCCGGCGGCGACCAGGTCGGTCACCTGTCGGCTGAGCGTCGTGCGACCCATTCCCATCTGGTCCGCCAGGTCGCTGAGACGGATCGGCTGGAAGTCCCCGATCCGGGTCAGCGCCAGCACCAGGTGGGTGGGCACGTCGACCCGTGCCTCCCGGCCGACCCGTTCCAGCAGACGTTCGTCCCGGGCCGCCCGCACCAGGTCACGCAGCGGCGGAACGAGCGCGGCCAGCCAGGTCGCCTCGCCGATGTCCGGCGGCGTCTCGGGCCCCGGAGCGGTGTTCCCGTCGTCGATCATCCGTGCCCTGTCCCGTGCGGTCTCCTACGGCCGCGACCATCGTAGCGATGTGGTTGCGCCATGAACGCAACTTGATCGGCGGAGCGCCCGTGCCGCCGCACGCGACCACCGGAGCCCGCCCGACCCGTTCTCCGGAGGACCGCATGACACACCGGCAACCGAGGATCGGCGAAGCCGACGGCACCGACACCCCACCGGGCGCGGCCCGCGCGCCGTCCGCGACGCCGGGACACTGTGGGAGTTGGTGGAACGTCGCGCGGCGGCGTCGCCGGACACCCCGATGCTGCTGGATGCCGACGACCGCAGGTTCACGTTCCGCGAGATCCGCGACCGGGCCGAGCGGGTCGCCGCCGGCTATGGTGCAGATCCCCGAGCAACCCGAGATCGTCGACGCGTTGCCGCGCAACGACACCCTGCGCAAGGTCCTCAAGTACCGACTGCGCGACGAGTACGCCGCGAAGCCCTGGACCCCGCACCACCCCTGACGACGAGGACATCGGCGGCAACTGCGGCTTCTCCCTCGCCCCGCTCAAGGCCCGGGACGCCGACTACACGCGCCGAATGACGGCCAAGGTCGAGGGCATGGCCCTGCCGGCACTGGAGAACGGCATCGACTGGAGCTGGGAGACCGCCGTAGGCTGATTGGTGGTGGCCAGTGCGTGCGGGCGCGTCCGACGCACGGATCCGGGCCGCGCGCAGTCTGCGGATCGCCTGTTCGGCCCCGGTGAAAGCGCGGTGAAGGGACATCGATGACTCAGCCGTCGAAGGCCGCGTCCTCGCGCGGTCGTGGCCGTCCGCCGCGACTGTCCCGCGAGAAGATCGTCGATGCCGCCGTGGCACTGGTGTACGAGGATCCGGGCATGCCGCTGACGGTCAAGCGGGTCGCGGAAGCCGCCGACTCGGCGCCGATGGCGCTGTACCGGTACTTCCCCGACCGGGACGACCTGCTCCACGCGGTGGCCGACCGGGTGGCGTCCGACATGCGGTTCGACAAGCCGACGGGCGCGACCTGGCAGGAGCGGTTGCGCGGCTGGATGTTGCTGAGCATGGAACACCTGCGGCCGTATCCACAGTTGCTGCCGTACATCGCCTCCACCCGCCAACCGAGCTGGCTGCCGTCCTTCGCACTGCTGACCGAGATGCTGCGGCCGTTGCGACTGGGCGACGAGGATCTGGCCATGGCCATCGCTCTCATCGGCACGACCATCATGGGCCAGGCGACCCTGGCCGCCTCGCGCGTCCCCGCGGCCGAGATGTCCGCCGTCCTGCGGGAGGCGCTCGGCGAGGCGGATGCGGTGGAGCAGGCCGAGGTGGGTCCGGTGGTCGACGCGCTGCCCGGTGCCTTCGATCGCCTCTACGACGTTGTCATCGACATCACCATCGCGGCGGTCGAGTCCCTCGCCGAAGACACCTCCGGGACGAGCCCCACGCCGAAGCGCGTCCGTGCGGCGCCGACGAACCCGATATTCAGCAGTGCTTCGTCGGCGTAGCCCATCGGGCGGTTCATCGTGGGTTCGCGGCATCGAATGCGCCGGCGCTCGGCGGGTCCAGGGTGGGAGCGTCGTGCTCAGCCCGCGAGTCCCGGGGTCTGGGGGAGGGCCTGCTCGGCCCAGATCGTCTTGCCGGATTGCCGGTATCGGCTGCCCCAGCGCTGGGTGAGTTGGGCGACCAGGAACAACCCGCGGCCACCTTCGTCGGTGTTGCGGGCCCGGCGGAGGCGGGGTTGGGTGTTGCTGCCGTCGGAGACTTCACAGACGAGGACGTTGCCGCGGATCAGCCGCAGGGAGACGGGGCCGTCGCCGCCGTAGCGCAGGGCGTTGGTGACCAGTTCGCTGACGACCAGTTCGGTGGTGAAGGCGAGTTCGTCCAGTCCCCACGTGGCGAGTTGTCGCACCGCCAGGTCGCGGGCCTGCCCGACACAGGCGAGGTCGTCGGGCAACTCCCATACCGTGCTGTCCCGGTCGGTCAGCGGGCTCACGCGGGCCAGCAGCAGGGTGGCGTCGTCCTCGCGTGGCTCGTGGGCCGGTGCGTCGAGCAGGTCGCGGGCGACCTGGTCCAAGTCCCGGTGCATGGCGTCGACTTGCTCGATCCGGTCGAGCAGCCTGCGCATGCCGCCGTCGAGGTCGTGGTCGGGGCCGGTGACCAGGCCGTCGCTGTACAGCACCAGGACGCTTCCCGGCTCCAGGGCGATGTCGGTGAGCTCGAACGGCATGCCGCCGACGCCGAGCGGCGGCCCGGGCTCCAGTTCGACGTACCGCGCGTGTCCGTCGGGGCCGACGACAACGGGTGGCAGGTGCCCGGCGGAGGCCATCCGGCAATGGCCGGAGACCGGATCGTACTCCGCGTACAGGCAGGTCGCCCCCGCGATCGCCGCCGAGCCTCCCGGGTCGCCGGGGAGCCGCAGGATCAGGTCGTCGACATGGGTCAGCAGCTCGTCCGGCGGCAGATCCAAATCGGCGAGGGCCTGTACGGCGGTGCGCAGGCGTCCCATCGTGCCGCTCGCCGCGAGGCCGTGGCCCACCACGTCGCCGACGACGAGGGCCAGCCGTAGGGAGGACAGCGGGATCGCGTCGTACCAGTCGCCGCCGACGCCCGCCGCGGACGCGGTCGGCAGGTATGCGCCGAACGTCTCGGCGGCCGGCGCACCGGTGCTCGCCCCGGCCAGGAGGCTGTGTTGAAGGGCCAGCGCGACGCGGCGTTCACGGGTGTATCGGCGCGCGTTGTCCACGCTCAGGGCGGCGCGCGAGGCGACCTCCTCCAAAAGTCGGGCGTCGTCCTCGTCGAAGGCATCCGGGCGCTCGGTGCGCCACAACTGCACCGCGCCGAGCATGTGGCCGCGGGCGAACAGCGGTACCGCCAGGATGCTGTGACCGCCCGCAGGCAGGATTCGGCGGAGCAGGTCGGGATCCTGCCGCGATCCGACGACCAGCTGCGGGGTCAGCAACGTTGCCCCACGTTCGAGGGTCAGGGCCTCCGGCCTGCCCGGCGGGACCGGGGGTTCCTGGCCGACCTGCACAAGATCGGCCGGCCACTCCGCGCCGCCCCGTGCGACCGCAGCCCGGACCGCGGGCGTGTAGCCGGTCGCCGGATCCCGCACGGGCTCGTCGCCGTTCAGGACGGCCCGGGCCAGGTCCACGGCGGCCAGGTCCGCCCAGCGTGGCACGAGCAGGTCGACCAGTTGCTGCGCGGTCTCCGTGACGTCCAAGGACGCGCCGATGGTCGCTGCCGCTTCGTGCACGATGGCCGCTCGTGACTCGGCGCGCACCTGGTCGGTCACGTCGTAGAGAGTCATCAGAAGCCCGCGCGGAGGAGCGTCGCGCGGGGGGATGCGAATGATCGCGATCCGCAGATATCGCGTGCCGTCGCTCGGCGTATGGGCGGCGAGCGGTTGTCGGCCGACGACCGGGGCATCGGCCGTCAGCGCGTGCCGGAGCTGCGCCCCGGCATCGTCGACACCGAGGGCGGCCAGCAGGGTGTCCGCGTGGGTGCCGACCCGGACCGGAGCGTGGCGGAAGAGTGCCGCGCCGGCGTTCGCGGCGATCACCCGCAGATCGGCGTCCAGGACCACCAGCCCGATCGAGTCCTGGATGAACAAGGAGGCGGTCAGCTGCTTCGCCCACTCGGGGGGCAGCCCGAGCCCCGCGACGAGCCGGTGCTGTTCGTACATGCTCGGACCGCTTTCAGTACCCCGGAAACCGGCGGGTGCTCTCCAGTATCTCCCTCCGTGGCCCGAACGAGCAGGTGCAGCCGATCCGCCGCGCGGCGGATACGCGCTCGGGGCGGCGGGCCGAGGGGCTCGCAACGGCATGGCCCGGGGCCGCCCGCCCCGAGGCGGTCGCGGACGGCACGACCGGTGAGTGGACGGATCGATGTCGGACGTCTGCATCGGATCGGTACGCTGACGACATGCCCGCCCCCACGCGCCGTTCCGCCGATTCCGCAGGCCGCTCCTCGGCCCCGGACCTTCGTGCCCAGCAGAAGCGATATACCCGGCAACGACTGATCGAGGCCGCAGCCGGTCTGTTCGAGGCGAAGGGCTACGAGGCCACGACCGTCGACGACATCGTCGCCGAGGCGGGAGCCGCCCGGGCCACGTTCTACCTGCACTTCACCGGGAAGGGCGACATCGTCGCCGAGCTGGCCGACCGTATCTGGGCGGACACGGCCGCGATGTTCGCCGCGTTCGGCGAACTGCCCGACTGGTCGCACGCGAGCATCCGGGCGTGGTTGAGCGCGTACGTCACGCGGGGCGAGGAGAACCGGCAGGCGCTGCGGATCTTCGCCGAGCAATTGCCGCACGCATTGCGCAACCAACACCAGGATCACGTCAAGGAGTTCGTCGCCCTGCTCACCCGGCCGCCCGAGCGCTGGGCACATTTCTCCAAGCCGGAGGCCAAGCGGCGCGCCTACCTGCTGATCACGCAGTTGGAGACGTTCATGCCCTCGTGGATGGCGGGCCGCTGGAGTCGGGAACGCTCGGCCATCCTGGACACGCTGACCACCGTCTGGCGCAACACCCTGGAGGCCGACAACGATCCCCGCGCAGACGTCGATCGGGCGACCGCACGCGGGTGACCCACGCCGGTCGCCGGCCGACGTCCCGCCCCGGACTCCCGACGCCGCATGCCCGGCAAGTTATGTGTAGCCTGTACGCAAAACCAAAAGACGAAGCAGGATCGGCATTTTACGACGTCATCATGGCTATGATAACCATCATGTGAACGGGGCTGCACCGGCTCTCGACCGAGCCAAGGCCCCCAGCGAACGAGGAGTTTCGGCATGCCCGCACCCGAGGACGATCCCGTATCGCGGCGAATCACCCACGTGGAACTGCTGCACCGTCCCGGCGAGCGCGCGCAGGCCCGGCGGCTGCTCGAACTGCTGGGGTGTCGTGTCCTGGACCGGGGAGGTCACTTCTTCAGCGCCTTCGTCGAACCCGGGGTGACCGACTACCGGAGCAACGTCCTGTACGCGTCCGAGGTGACCCCCCAGCAGTGGGCCTTCGAACAACAACTGGACGCCGAGGCCGCCGACGGGCCGCTCGCCCGAGCACGGTCGGCCTGGAGCACGCACATGCGGGCGCATCCCCAGTACACGTACCACTTCGGGTTGCGGCTGCCGTCCGAGCAGGCACTGGACGCGGCCTTGGCGCACATCGAGGCGGCCGGTCGCGAGGGCGGCGAACTCGCGGGCCGGGTCGAGGTGGTGGCGGTATTCCGCCCCGGTGATCCCGGCGCCGCGACCGACACGATGGTCCAGGCGTTCGTCCGCACCGACGTCGTGGCATGCGGCCTGGTCGGCCTCGGGCAACACATCGAACTGCAATGGCACCTGCCCTCGACCACCTGACCCCCGCGACCGCTTCGATCGTGGCCACCGCCACTCGAAGGCATCGACCGGGCGCGACCTCGCAGGCAAGGTCGCGCGGGTGATCGAAGGCGTCAACGCGTATGGCGGCCGGCGCCCGGAGGGGTCGGATCGGCGTATCGCTCCCGAAGGTCTCGCTTGAGGACCTTGCCGCTCGGGTTCTTGGGCAACGACCGGGTCGGCACGACGGTTTTCGGAACCTTGAACCCGGCCAGAGTCGACGCGCAGTGTTCGATCAGCCCCTCGCCGGTGACGGTGGCGCCCGGACGCAGGACGACGGCCGCGGTCACCGCCTCGACCCAGTACGGGTGCGGCACGCCGAAGACGGCGGCCTCGACCACGTCGGGATGCATGTGCAGGACTTCCTCGACCTCGCGGCTGGAGACGTTCTCGCCGCCGGTGTTGACCATGTCCTTCTTGCGGTCGACGACGTACAGGTAGCCGTCCTCGTCGAAGCGGCCCAGGTCGCCGCTGTGGAACCAGCCGCTGCGAAACGCCTGGGCGGTGCGCTCGGGGTCGTTCCAGTAGCCGTACATGGTGTGCGGGCCGCGGTGGACGATCTCGCCCACCCGACCGGCCGGCACGGGGTTGTCGTCCTCGTCGACGACGCGGGTCTCCACGTTGAGTCCGGGGCGCCCCGCGGAACCGGCTCTGCGTCGTTGGTCGGCTGGGCCCAGTACGGTCGCCACCGGGGACATCTCGGTCTGGCCGTAGAAGTTGTACAGCCCCAACTCCGGTAGCCGGCGCCCGAGTTCGGCCAGCACCTCGACCGGCATGGCGGCCGCCCCGTAGTAGCCCTTGCGCAGGGAGGACAGGTCGCGGCGGGCGAAGTCGGGGTGGCGCAGCAGGGATATCCATACCGTGGGCGGGGCGAAGAACTTGGTGGCGCGCTCGCGCTCGATCGTCTCCAGCACCCGGCCGGGCTCCGGTCCCGGCAGGACGATCGAGGTGGCACCGAGGTGGACGTTCGGCGTGAGGAAGCAGTGCAACTGCGCACAGTGGTAGAGCGGCAACGCGTGGATCTCGACGTCGTCGCGGGACATGCCGCCGTCCACGATCGCGCTCGTGTACTGCGCCGTCAGGTTGCGAGTGGTCATGACGGCACCCTTGGGCCGTGACTCGGTTCCCGAGGTGTACATGATCTGCACGGGATCGTCGTCGTCGATCCGCGCCTCGAACGCGTCGCCCCGTTCCTTGCCGAGGCTGTCCAGCCGGACCCAGCCGTGGTGGTCCGTGTCGCCGATCACCACCCGCAACGGTGCGATGGGCGTGGCGAGTTGCAGCGCCTCGCGCGCGGTGTTCAGCACGTCGTCGCCGGCGATCATGCCGACCGCCCCCGAGTGTTCGAGCACGTAGGCGACCTCTGCGGCGGTGAGCATGAAGTTCACCGGTACCGAGACGGCGCCCACGCGGGCGAGGGCGAAGTAGGCCACCACGAAGCCGTGGCTGTTGCGGGACAGGACGACCACCCGGTCGCCCTTGGTGATGCCTCGGCGGGCGAGTGCACCGGCCGTGCGGCGCACCTGGGCGTCGAGTTCGGCATACGTCTGGCGCAATGCCCCCGCGACCACAGCGGTCTTGTCCGGGTCGCGGGCGGCGCTGCGCGCGAGCAGATCGGCGATGCCGTGGCGGCGCGCCCGCGTCACGTCGGCGGGCAGAGGGCGCTCGATGGTCATGACAGTGCTCCGGTCGAGGATTCGGGTGGTTGCGGCGGCCGCGTCGTCACCTCGCGGTTCGCCGCCGCGAGGTGACGGTGGGGGAGCGGACCGCGTTCGCCTCCGGGAAGGGGCGGGAGGGGCTCGCTCCGGTCGGCCCGGTCAGGTGAGGAGGTATTCGTTCTCCTGCGGCGCGCGGGTCATCCACCAGTAGTCGACCAGGCGCCAGGGGTTGGAGACGACCACGCGGCCGGAACTGTTGCGGTAGTAGCCGCGGACGGAGGAGTGGCTCCAGACGAGACCGTCCAGGGCCCGGTCGACGGTCTCGTTGTAGGCGTCGTGGGCCTGTTCGGTGGGTTCGATCGCGGTGGCGCCGCGGGCGTGCATGAGGCCCAGGCAACCGAGGATGTAGTTGACCTGCGCCTCGCTGATGATGTTGACGCCGGCGCCGTGGTTCGGGCCGGAGTTGGGGCCGCCGATGACGAAGAAGTTCGGGAACCCGGGCACGGTGACCCCGCGCAGGGCTCGGGGGTCCTCCTCGCCCCAGACGTCGCGCAGGGCGACGCGGTCGCGGCCGGTGATGTCGATGCCGTCGAGCATGGGCAGCAGGTGGTACCCGGTGGCCAGGACGACGACGTCGACCGCGACCACCTCGCCGTCGGCGGTGGCCAGGCCCTCGGCGGTGGCGTGGGTGATCGCCGAGGTCTCCAGGCGCACGTGGTCGCGACGCAGCATGCGGTACCAGTCGCAGTCGCGCAGGATCCGCTTGCCGAACGGGGGGTAGGCCGGGACGGCCTTGGCGAGGAGGTCGGGCCGGCCGTCGAGTTCCTCGCGGGCGTAGGCGAGGAGCCACTGGCGGGCGTCCTCGTTGGCCTGGGACACCGATTCGGTCATGGTCCAGTCGGGGTCCACGACCACGCGGGGGTAGTTGCCGTCGGCGGTGATCCAGTAGGTGAGGGTGCGGAACCACTCGGCGTAGAACGGCACGTGCCGCATGGCCCAGCGGGCGCCGTCGGGGACGACGAGACCGTCGGCGCGGCGCGGCATGATCCACGAGGGCTGACGTTGGAAGACGGTCAGTTCACCGACTCGGTCCACGACGGCGGGGCCGAGTTGCATGGCGCTGGCACCGGTGCCGATCAGGGCGACCCGCTTGCCGGTGAGGTCGACGTCGGGGTCCCAGGCGGCGGTGTGGATCACCGGACCGGCGAACTTCTCCAGGCCGGGGAAGCCGGGACGCATCGGGGCCTGGAAGAACCCGATGGCGCTGATGACGGCGTCGGCCTGCTCCGTGTGTTCGACGCCGTCCGGTCCGCGGCTGGTGACGGTCCAACGGCGGGTGCTCTCGTCATAGTGGGCGCCGGTGACCTCGGTGTCGAAGGTGGTGTTCTCGCGCAGGCGGTGGGCGTCGGCACAGGTGCGCAGGTAGTCCCAGACCACCTGGCCGTTCGAGTAGTACTCCGGCCAGTCGGGGTTGATCTCGAAGGAGAAGGAGTAGAAGTGGCTGGGGGTGTCCACCCCGATCCCCGGATAGCGGTTGGCCAGCCACGTTCCGCCGACGTCCGCGTTGCGGTCGTAGACGTGGTAGCTGTAACCGGCCTCGGCGAGCTTGATGGCCGCGCACATGCCGCTGAGCCCCGCGCCGATGATCACCGCGTGAAAGCCGTCCGGCGGACTGGCGCGGACCGTGCCGGGGACGGCCTCGCGAGCGCTGAAACCGCCCTGCTCGCGCAGCAGCGGCAGGAACTCGACGTCGACCGGCTCGCCGACGCAGACGGAGGCCATGCGTTGGAACAGCTCGTCGGGCAGCGGCCGATCCGCCTCCGGCGGGGCGGGACGGGTCAGCGCCTCGGCGAGCAGGTCGCGGGCACGGCCGGCAAGGTCCGCCCGGTCGGCCGCTTCCGTCGTCGGCGCGACGGCCGGGGCGAGTTCCTCCAGGAGCGCCGCGTCGCGGGTGAGCTGGATCAACGCCATCAACACGATGCGCGGGTCGGCCTGTGCCAACTGCCGCCGGATCTCGGCCCGATCGGTCTGCGGCAGGGGCAGGGCCGCGGCGCGAGGGCGCGGATACGCGGCTTCGACGGAGCGCATGGGCGTGGGCATGAGGGGCCTCCGGGAACGTTCTGCCTCGATCGTGGTCGGCCGTGCCCGGGACACCTCCCGCCGGCTGACCAATGAGGATGGTCAATAGACACGCTGTCCAGCGAGAAAAGAATGCCCACCCGGGCGACAACTGTCCAGAGCCACCGCCGAACATCGGACCGTGCGAGGTCACGAATTTGTGTACTGACCTCTCGAAATCAACCCGGTCCACCCGGTGGAATCGCCGAAACGCCGCCGCATGGTGGTCGGACCCCGGCCGTCGCGCTTCGGCGTAACCGGTCCACGAAACACCCGCAGCGGATGCCGGTGCGGGTGGCTGCGGAGGTGGAACGGACAGGCGATCCCTCGAATCGGCACCGCGCGCCCGTTCGCCCCTTGCGGAAGGGGGCGGGACGGGCGCGCGTTCCGCGGGACGCGTCAGACCACGCCCGGTGTGGCCCAGTCGGTGGTGGGGGCGATCGCGTAGGTGGCGATGAGGGCGCGGATGAAGTCCTTGTCGTTCATGGGGTCCGAGGGTTCGGCGACCTCGACTCCCCGGGCCCGCAGGTCGGCGAGGAGGCGTTCGAAGACGAGGTCGTGGGTGAGGTCGTCGGTGTGGTCCATGTTCTTCTTCAGTTCGTCGTGGTCCGCGTAGACCTCGGCGTTCCAGTGCACGAGCAGGCGCATCTCCTCGGGCCGGTAGCGGCGGATCGCCTCGCCGTCGGTGGTGATCGCCCAGTCCTCGCGGGAGGCGTCCCAGCCCAGGAGCGAACGGTTCTTCAGGCCGGGTGTGTCGCGCTCCTCGGGGCGGCCCACCGGGTCGCCGCGGTGGAACATCGACTCGTTCTGCACGACCACGCCCTTGTTCCACAGGGGGTGGTCCAGGCGCTTGGGCTCGCCGTGCGGCCCGTCGGGCCAGTAGGTGAAGGTGCCGTTCTCGCCGAGGTACCACCACGTGATGACCTGGGCCATCTTCACCAGGTGGTCGGTGAACAGGCCGGAGCGGCCCATGACGTTCATCAGCCACGTGGGGGAGTTCTCGTAGCGGATGCCGCGGAAGGTGACCGCGTCCAGGTGCGAGGTGAGTCCGCTGTGGTGCGGGCCGCAGAAGTTGAACAGCATCATCGTGGGGCGGGCGTACTCGCCGCCCCAGTACGCCTTCGCCAGGTCCAGGAAACGGGAGTTGTAGAAGCAGTCCGCCAACTCCGGGTACAGCACCGTGGAGTTCTGGGCGAAGAACCCGCGGAAGTGGGCGCCGGCGACGTCGTCGAGCGTGAGGTCGAGGACCTGGTCGTTGTCCGGGCCGCTGGAGGTGGCGACCAGTTCCTCGATCGAGTCGAAGGTCTGGGCGATGATCGTCCGCCACGGGCCGTGCTGCTTGAGGACGTCGAGGATCCGGCGGTGCTGGTCGTCGGTGTACACACCCTCCACGACTCTGGGCGGGGCCACCGGGCGCAGGATGTCGTTGAGCTGTGTCAGTGTCCGGCTCATCGTGTGTTGTCCTTTCCGGGCGGCCGACGCTCGGTGGCCGCCTGCGAATACTTGATCCGTACACAAATTCCGCCCCGCGTCACGCCGACTCCTCGTCGGGTGCGGCGAATCGCCGGGCTCGGCGCACGGGGCCGGCCGCGGGGGATCGCTCCCGGATCGGGAGGATCGTCGACGCGGGCGGGACCTCGACCCGCGGTTCGGGTCGACGGGTTCGTTCGGTGATTCCGGGGCGGTCGAGACGCCGGGAGCAGCCCGTCGGGGGCGGTGGTTCCCGGCACAGTAGGACGACGGGAAGGCGAGGTCAACGGGCTCGACCGTGTGACCGAGGTCATCCGGGTGAAGCCGTCGGTGGCCAGGATATCAATTTTGCGTTTCTGATACGCGAAATCCTGCCATCCGTCGGCGCGACCCGCCACCCCGGATCGTTCGAGATCGGCCCGGGAGGCGTGGAGCGCCGCCCGGTAGTCTTTCCTGTACAGGAATAGGTCGAGTCGGATGTGCTGCCGGTGTTCGCCGGGGAACGGGCAGGTATGAGCACGAACATCGAGGACAGGTCGTGGCGTGGCCCCAAGGCGTCGCAACGGCTGGCGCAGGTCCTGGCGCGGCCGATTCTCACCGGCGCCCTCCGTGAGGGCGACCGCCTGCCCAACGAGCAGGAGATGATGCTGCGCTACGAGGCCGGCCGCCCGACCGTGCGCGAGGCGCTGCGACTTCTGGAGACCCGCGGTCTGATCGTGCTCAAGAGCGGCCCGGGAGGGGGGCCGGTCGTACGACACCCGCGCAAGGACAGCCTGGGCGAGTCGCTCAGTCTCCTGCTCCAGATCGAGGGTGCCTCCTTCGGCGACGTCGCGGACGCCCGTCGCGCGTTGGAGCCGATGCTCGCCCGGCGGGCGGCGGAGCGGATCACCGCGGAGCAGGTGGTCGAACTCGACGAGACGGTACGCCTGCTGCGGGAGAACCCCGGCGACCAACAGGTGTTCGCCGTCCAGAACCAGCGATTCCACGCCGTGGTCGCGGAGGCGGCGCGCAGTGTCGTGCTGGACGTGTTCGCCAGTTCGCTCAAGGCGCTGGCGGACGGCGTGCGGGTGGGCGTGACCTATTCGGCCCGCAAACAGGCCGCCGTGGCGACGGCCCACGAGGTCATTGTGGCGGCCCTGCGGACGGGCGATCCGGACGCCGCGGAAGCGGCGATGCGCGAACACCTCGAAGAGGCCGAGCGGTATTGGCGTCGCCGATACCCGGACCTGATGGGCCGCCCGGTCGAGTGGACGTATTGAGGTCTCGCGACCCGGGCCCCGGCCGCGCCCGACGTGCCGGGGCCGGCCACCGTCACAGTTGCAGCGACTGCAGTTCGTAGTACTCCTCCAGCCCCGCGCGGCCGAACTCGCGGCCGCGTCCGGAGCACTTCACGCCGCCGAAGGGGGCGGCGGTGTGGAAGCGCCCGCCGTTGACGTCGACCTGCCCGGTGCGCAGCCGCAGCGCCACGGCGGCGGCGCTCTCCCGGTCCGGGCCCCACACCGCGCCGGAGAGGCCGTATCGGGTGCCGTCGGCGATCCGGATGCCTTCGTCGACGTCGTCGTAGGGGGTGATGGCCAGGACGGGTCCGAAGACCTCCTCCTGCCCGAGTTCCGACTCCGGCGCGACGTCGGCGAACACGGTCGGGCGCACGAAGAACCCGCGTTCGAGGCCGTCCGGCGCGTGCGCGCCGCCGACGGTGAGCCGGGCGCCGTCGGCGCCGGCGCGCTCGATGAATCCGCGGACGCGGTCGCGCTGGGCGGCCGAGATCAGTGGCCCCTGCTTGGTGGCCGGGTCGGCGGGATCACCGAGGGTGAAGCGGGCGGCGGTGGCGGTGGCCGCCTCCACCGCCTCGCGGTAGAGCGAACGGTGCACCACCAGGCGGGTCAGCGCGAGGCAGGTCTGGCCGGAGTTGAGGAAGCAACTGTTCACGGTGGCCCGCGCGGCCGCGACCGCGTCGGCGCCGGGCAGTACCAAGGTAGCGGACTTGCCGCCCAGTTCGAGCTGTACGCGCTTGAGCCCGGCCGCGGCGTGCACGGCCCGGCCGGCCGCCGTGGAGCCGGTGAAGGAGACCATGTCCACCTCGGGGTGGCGTACCAGCGCGTCGCCGATTTCGAGGCCGAGGCCGGACACCAGATTGAACACCCCGGGCGGGAAACCGGCCGCGTCCACCGCCTCGGCGAGCAGGTGCGGGACCAGCGGGGCGACCTCGCTCGGCTTGAGGACGACCGGTGAGCCGCTCAGCAGCGCGGGCACGACCTTGGCCACGATCTGGAGCAGTGGATAGTTCCAGGGGGTGATGGCCACGACCACGCCGACGGGCCGGCGGTGCACCAGCGAGTTCGCGACCCCATGGGGTTCCTCGATGCCCTCCGCCGCGGCCAGGAAGTCGGTCACGGCGCCGATCGGCAACATCGTCTGCAGCGGACCGGCCATGCGTACCGGGGTGCCGACATCGCGCACCGCGGCCGAGGTCAGCTCGTCGGCGCGGGCGGTGAGCGCGTCCCGGAGCGTGCGCACGAGGGCGATGCGCTCGGACTGTGGGGTCGCCGCCCAGGTGTCTGCCGCGCGGCGGGCGGCCAGCACGGCGTCGTCCGCGTCCCGGGCGGTGCCTCGCGGGACGTGGTCGTAGACCTGTTCGGTCGTCGGGTCGATCACGGGGACGGTGGCCGGGGACGAGGAGTCGCGGAAGCGTCCGTCCAGGTAGATGGTCGGTGGCATGAGAGTCCTCCCGATGGTGGGGGTGTCCGGGCGGGCGGTGGCCCTTGACGATTTCTCGGGTCAATGATCTATTCCATGTACATAGATAGCACGGGCATCGAGAGGCGGATCACCCAATGTTCGAAGGACGCATCGCCCGGTTCGACGCACCGGAGCAGCCGTTCGGGATCCGGGAGGTCTCGCTCGCCGGTCGCGGGATCCTCCCCGGCGAGATCCTGATCCGGGTCACCCGGGCCAACGTCTGCGGCAGTGACCTGCACGCCTGGCACGGCAACTTCGACACCCGCGGCCTCGGCGGCAAACTCCCCACCGTGCTGGGGCACGAGATGGTCGGACGCGTCGCCGCCCTCGGCGAGGGCACCGGCCGCGACACCGACGGCAAACCCCTGGAACCGGGGACGCGCGTCGTCTTCCCGTACTTCTTCAGTTGCCACGTCTGCCGGTACTGCGTCTCCGGACGCAGCGCCGGCTGCACCCGGCTGCGCATGGCCATGCTCACCAGTGCCGCCGAACCGCCCTACTACGTCGGCGCGTTCGGCGACTACTTCGTCCTGCCGCCGGGCGCGTTGCTCTACACGGTGCCCGACACGCTCTCCGACGAGGTCGTCTCCGGCGCCAACTGTGCGCTGTCGCAGGTGATGTACAGTCTCGATCGCGCACAACTGGGCTTCGGCGAGACCGTCGTCGTCCAGGGCGCCGGCGGCCTGGGCCTGTACGCCACCGCCCTGGCCAAGGCCCGCGGCGCCCGCACCGTGATCGTCCTCGACGCCGTTGCCGAACGCCTCGAACTCGCCCGCGAAATGGGCGCCGACGCCACCGTCGACATCACCGCCGAGACCGACGCGCGATCCCGGATCAAGAAGATCCAGGCACTCACCGACGGCGGCGCCGACGTCGTGGTCGAACTCGTCGGGTCACCGGCCGTCGTCGACGAGGGCATCCGCATGCTCGGCCGCTTCGGCCGCTACCTCAGCGTCGGCAACATCAGCGCGAAGCGTACCTACGAGGCCGACCCGTCCCGACTGACCATGACCAACAAGAGCGTCATCGGCGTCTCCCTGTACGAACCCTCCGCACTGGGCAAGAGCCTGCACTTCCTCGAGACCGTGCACGACCGCCTGCCCAAGCGGTTCACCGAAAGCACCGTCTTCCCCCTGGACGCCATCAACGAAGCGTTCCGGGCCGCCGACCACCGCGACGTCGTGCGCGCCGCGATCGTGCCCTGACCGCCGCCCACCGCCGCAACCGGTGCAACCGGTGCAACCGAACCCGCGAACCCATCCCGAACCCGAGGACTCGATGAGCAGCCCCACCGGACTCGACTACTCCCTCGCCGACCACATCGCCACCATCACCCTCGACCGCCCGCACCACAAGAACGCTTTCACCCTGGAGATGGTGGACGCCTGGGCCGAGGCCCTGCGCAGAGCCGAGGCCGACCCCGAGGTGCGGGTGGTCGTCGTCACCGGCGCGGGCGGCACCTTCTGTTCGGGGGTGGACCTGGACGCCTTCGCCGAGCGCGAGCGCACCCCCCTGGCCGAGCAGCAGCTCATGTCCCGCATCCACCAGGTGGCTTTCGCCGCAGAGGCACTGACCAAGCCCTACCTCGCGGTCGTGGCCGGCGCGGCCGTCGGCGCGGGCATGGACATGGCGCTGATGGCCGACATCCGGATAGCGGGCGAATCGGCCCGCTTCTGCGAGGGCTACGTCCGCGTCGGCCTCGTCCCCGGCGACGGCGGCTGCTGGTACCTGCCCCGCATCGTCGGCACCGCCACCGCCCTGCGCCTGCTGTGGACCGCCGACTTCGTCGAAGCCCCGGAAGCGCTCGCCCTCGGCCTGGTCAGCGCCGTCCATCCCGACGACCGACTCCGGGACGAGGCACGCCGGTTCGCCCTCAAGCTCGCCGCCCGCCCGCCGTTGGCCGTGCAACTGATCAAGCGCGCCGTACGCGCGGGCGAACGTCAGGACCTGCGCACCGCGCTCGACCTGATCTCCTCCCACCAGGCCGTGATGACCTCCACGGCCGACTCCCGCGAGGCGATGGACGCCTTCCGCACCCGCCGCCCCGGCGACTACACGGGGAAGTGAGATGACCACCACACGGGCACGCGAGACGACCGCCGCGGCGGGCGGCCGCCCCGCGACCGGCACCGCCGTCGCGGACCTGCGCCGCGAGGTTCGCGACCTCACCGCCCAATGGCGCGTCCAGGGCCGCTACACCCCGCGCAGCGACAACTGGATGCGCGGCTTCGCCCCCGACTTCAGCCGCGAACTCGCCCGGCGCGGCCTGCTCGGCCTCGCTTGGCCCACCGAGTACGGCGCCGGCCTCGGCCAGGTCGCCCGGCTCGCCGTCACCGAGGAACTCCTGCGCGCCGGCGCGCCGGTGGCCGCCCACTGGATCGGCGAACGCCAGATCGGCCCCGCCGTCCTGCGTTACGGCAGCCCGGAGCTGCGCGCCGAGATACTGCCGCCGATCGCCCGCGCCGAGGCCGTCTTCTGCCTGGGCATGAGCGAACCCGACGCCGGATCCGACCTCGCCGCCGTTCGTACCACGGCGGAGGCGGTGCCCGGCGGATGGCGGGTCAACGGCCGCAAGACGTGGACCACCGGCGCCCATCACGCCACCCACATCTACCTGCTCGCTCGCACCGCGCGTACCGAACGCAGGCATCAGGGCCTCACCGAGTTCGTCGTCGACATGGACACCGCCGGCATCGAGGTCACCCCCATCGTCGACCTCGCGGGCGAGCACCACTTCAACGAGATCACCTTCACCGACGTCCACGTACCCGCCCACCGCCTGCTCGGGACCGTCGGCGAGGGCTGGCGCCAGGTCGTGGAGCAACTGGCGTTCGAACGCGGCGGCCCCGAACGTGTCCTGTCGACGTATCCCCTGCTGGCCGGGTGCGTGGAGGCTCTCGCGGGCGACCCCCCGCACGCGCGTGACCTGCGCGTCGACCTGGGGAGGCTGACCGCGCGCCTGGCCACGTTGCGTCGGCTCGCGCTGCGGGTCGCCCGGCAGGTGGACGAGGGCCGGGCGCCGACGGTCGAGGCCGCCACGCTCAAGTACCTCGGCAACGCCTTCGAGAACGACGTGGTCGACTTCGCGCGCCGCGTGTGTCGGCGCATCCCGGACCCGGCCCTGCGGGCCGCGTTCGACCAGGCGCTGCTCGCCTCGCCGGGTTTCACCATCCGAGGGGGCGCCGCCGACGTGCTGCTGTCCCTGATCGCCAAACAGGAGACCCGCACGTGAAAGACGTCCACGCCGAATTGCGCGACCTCGTCGACGACATCACCGCCGGGCCCGGTGACCCCGACCGGCTGTGGGACACCGTCGTCGGTCTGGGCCTGCACACCATCGGCGTCCCCGAGGGCGACGGCGGTTCCGGCGGCGACGTCGCCGACCTGGCCACCGTGGTACGCCGCTTCGCGCACCGGGCGGCGTCCGTGCCGGTCGCCGAACACGCCGTGGCCGCCTGGGCGTTGACCTGCGCCGGCCGGCCGTTGCCCGCGGGCGGGCCCCTGGCGGTCGTGTTCGGCGGCGTTCCCGGGGTGGGCGGCCCGTACCCGGCCGTGCCCTGGGGCCGCCGCGCGACCGGCCTGGTCGTGGTCGGCTCGGACGACGTGGTTCGCTACGTCGACCTCGCCGGGCGGCGGGTCGTGGTGGGGGAGGGGGCCAACCTGGCCGGGGAACCGCGCGACGCCGTCGACCCGGGTGACATCCCCCTCGCCCACCTCGCCGGGGCACCCGACGCGGACGTGATCCGAGCCCGGATCGCCACGCTGCGCGCCGCGGCCCTGGCGGGAGCGTGCGCGGGAGCATACGAACTGACGCGCTCGTACGTCAAGGAACGCCGGCAGTTCGGGCGCCCCCTCATCGACATCCCCGCCGTCGCCGGCTCTCTCGCGACCATGAAGGTCACCGGGCTCCAGGTGAACGCCGCCGTGGACCGCGCGGTGGACCTGCACGCCGGCACCGCGGGCCCCGAAACCCTGCTCGCCGCCGCGGCGGTCGCCCGCGTCGTCGCCGCGGAGGCCGCCGACACCGTCGCCAGGCTCGCCCACCAACTCCACGGGGCGATGGGCGTCACCCGCGAGTACGGCCTGCACCCCCTCACCACCCGGCTGTGGGCCTGGCGCGACGAGTACGGCGACGAGGAATCCTGGGCCCGGCTCCTGGGCGCCCACGCGACCGACGGCGGGGAACTCGACCTGTGGGAACGGCTCACCGGCTGAACACCCCGCTCGGCCACCGCACGCCACCCCACCCACTGGTCGGTCCCACCGCCGCCGACCACCCCGCGAGGCACCACCCCTCCTCCGCCGCGCTGCGCTCGGGCCTGCCGCGCCATCGAGGCACACCTCGTCGCGCCTCCCGGTCCGTCGGCCGCAATCCGACACCGCACCGCCCCCGCCGCCGCACGCGAGAACCTGCCGGACACCGACCGCGTCGTCCATCCACGGGCGCGACCTCCGGTGGATCGGGACGTTGCTCGCCGGTCGCCCGGAGCGCCGGTCGGGGAGGCGCCACGGCCGTCGCCCCATCCGTGCGTTTCGTCGGGCCACCTTGGCGAGCGCACATAGAGTAATGCCTACGCAAATTCGATGCACCGAGCGACGTCGTGGGATTTGTGTACTGGACTATCGCAATTGTTCGGTCCACACTCAAGGCGCGATCCCGGGTGTCGACGGTCCGAAGCGGCCGATCCCCGATCAGTTGTCCGAATATGCGCCGCCGCGCGTGCTGCCGGCGATGCGACACCCCGCGACGGCCCGACAGTCGCCGTGTTCTCTTCCGACGAGAGGAAGCTCGTGCTCAGGAGACGCACCGGAGTCACCCCCCGGACTCCCGCCCCAGGCTCCCGCAACCGCGCGAGGTTGTGGGCCGCCGTGACCGCCGCCGCCGCACTCGTCGCCGGTTGCGGATCGAGTGGCGAGGCGAACCGTGCCGCCGACGGCCCGCCACGATCCGGCGGCAGCATCGTCGTGGACAGCCTCCAGGACGCGGCGACCCTCGACCCGTTCACGGCGCTCAAATCCGCCCTGGCCGACTCGCCGCGCCTGGACGCCCTCTACGACGGCCTCGTGTACATCGACGCCAAGAGCGGCGCCCTGCGACCGCAGTTGGCCGAGTCCGTCGCCATGACGCCGGGCAATCCGTCCGAGTGGACGGTCAAGGTTCGTTCCGGGGTCACCTTCACCGACGGCTCCGCCTTCGACGCGGAGGCGGTGAAGTTCAGTTGGCAGACCCAGGCCGATCCCGCCGTTCGGTCCTATCGCATGCTCGCGGCGTCGGGATTGACCCTGACCGTGGCCGACCCGCTCACCCTCACGGTGAAGCTGCCGGAACCCAACACCTTCTTCGACCGGGTGATCGCCCAGGAACTCAACTGGATCGTCTCGCCGACCGCGTACCGCGCGGACCCGAAGGGTTTCGGTGCCAAGCCCGTCGGCGCCGGCCCGTTCAAGCTCCAGACCTGGGTCCGCGGCAGCCGGATGACGATGGTCAAGAACCCGACGTACTGGGGCGGACCCGCCCGCCCGTACCTGGACCGCATCATCTTCGACGTGGTCGCGGAGGAGAGCCAACAACTCACCAACATCGCCTCCGGCCAGGCGCAACTGGTGAACTCGTCCAACGGCGCGAACATCCAACGGGCGCGGACCGAGAAGCTCGATGTCGACGAAGTAGTCTCGGGTGGTGGGCAGTTCGTCACCTTCAACACGACTCGCCCCCCGTTCGACGATGCGCGAGCACGTCGTGCCGTCGCGCTCGCACTCGACCCGGCCGACATGGCGAAGACCCTGCGCAACGGATACGTGCCGGCGCTCGGGCTCTCGCCGTCCCGGAATCCGTTCGTCTCTCCGGGCGTGGACCAGCCACGACCCGACAAGGCGGAGGCACAGCGCCTGTTCGACCAACTCGCGGCCGAGGGCAAACCGATGACCTTCGGGTATCTCGTCCCCCAGAGCCGCAGCTCGATGCAGGTCGCGGAATACTTCCAAAGCCGACTCAACGAGTTCCGCGGGGTCCGGATGAGCATCGAGAGCCTGGACTACTCCGCCTACGCCACGCGGTACAGCATCCAACGCGACTTCCAGGCGACCCTGTCACAACAATGGTGGGCGCACCCCGAGCCCAACCTCCACAACCTCGTGCACTCCCAGAGCCCCCAGAACTACGCCGGCCTACGCAGTCCCGAGATCGACGCGGCCCTGACCCGAGCGCGGACCAGCCAGGACGAGGTGGTGCGCCGGCAGGCGTACACCGAGGTCCAACGGATCCTCTCACGCGAACTCCCCTACTGGGTCTATGCGCAGGCCACCGTCGCGGTGATCGCGCACGCGAAGGTCACGGGCGTGGTCCAGGTCAACGACGGCACCTATCTGCCCGGTGAACTCGCCCTGACCGGCTGAGGAATCGGCGCGGGCTCGTCCCGTCGTCCACGCCGCGGCCGATCGCACCGCGCCTCGCCGGCGGCAAGCCCCAACCCGCCTTCCGCGGCGACGTCTTCACGACGTTTTCACGCCAACGCGCCCCCGGAGACAAGGAGAAGGACAAACATGCACGACCGCCTCGCAGTCCACGAACTCATGCATCGCTGGTGGTACGTCTACGACGAGGGACACTTCGACATCTGGCCGCAGATGTTCACCCGGGACACGTGGTTCACCTCCCGTACCGACACCGGCAAGCATCCCTATGAAGCCTTCATCGCCTCCGACAACCGCGGGCGCGACAAGGTGTTGGCCTGGCAGCGGGAACACCGCCTCGCCAGCCCGTACCCGCTGCGCCACAACGGCACCAACATCCACGTCGACGGCGAGACGGACCAGGAGGTCTCGATCACCTCGTACATCCACGTCACACAGATCGTCGGACAACTGCCTTCGGCGGTGGCGAGCGGCATCGTGCGGGCCGTGGTTCGCCGAGAAGGCGATGCCTACCGATTCGCCGTCGTACACGTCGTGCTCGACACGGTCGACTCCGTTGCCTTCGCCGAGCGTTCGGTCGATTCCTGACTTCGTAGGAGCCCGTCCCGGGACCGACGGACGACGTGCTTCGGTGATACGCCGTCGGGTCCCGCCGCCTGGGCGGCGCCGGCGGTTCGGCGGGCCACGGGCGCAGCGTCTCGTCGTGCCTCGTCGGCAACCCGGGCTCCACTCCCGCCCCTTCCGAAGGCAAAGCAGGTTTCTCGACCTCCTTGCCACGATCCGGTTTCCTTCCCAAGGCCAAGCAGGTTTCCCGACCTCCTTGCCACGATCCGGTCCCACCTCGGCCATACCACACCTTCGAAGGAACGCATGATGGGAACTCCCCTGCACCGCCGCGACTTCGTCCGCATCACGGCCGCCTCCGGCGCGGTCGCCGCCGGTGTCGTCGCAGCAGCCCCCGCAGCCCGGGCCGCCGGGGTCGACGAGCCCGAGGCGGTGAGCGTCGCGAAGGGGGCGACGTTCCTGCACGGCGTCGCGTCCGGTGACCCCCTGCCCGACGGGGTCGTCATCTGGACCCGGGTCACCCCCAACCCGGACTGCCGCCCGGGCTCGTGGCGCGGCCCGGCCTCCCTCGTGTTCTGGGAGGTCGCCCTCGATCGCGACTTTCGGCACCCGGTGCGCACCGGTCGAACCCGCACCGGCCCCGACCGCGACCACACCGTCCAGGTCGACGTGCGCGGCCTGCGCCCCGGCACCACCTACCACTTCCGCTTCCGCACCGCCCACGACAGCTCGCCGGTGGGGCGCACCAGGACCGCGCCGGCCGCCCGGCAAGACATCGGGGGCCTGCGCTTCGGCATCGCGACGTGCACCAACTACGCCAACGGCCACTTCGCCGGCTACCGGCACCTCGCACGGCGCGGCGATCTCGACGCGGTGATCCACCTCGGGGACTACACCTACGAGTTCGCGACCAAGCCGGGGAACATCCGCGCCATGGAGCCACCCGTCGTGTGTCGTACGTTGGCCGACTACCGCGCCCGGCACGGCCGGTACCGCACCGACCCCGACCTTCAGGCGATGCACGCCGCGGCACCGATCATCGCCACGTGGGACGATCACGACGTATGCAGCGGGTGGTGGTCCGGCGGCGCGGACGAGCACGATCCGGCCTCCGACGGGAGTTGGGCGGACCGCCTCGCGGCGGCGAAACAGGCGTACTTCGAGTGGCTGCCGGTACGCCGGGCGGTGCCCGGTTCCACGCAGCGTCGGCTGTCCTTCGGCACCCTCGCCGACCTGACCATGCTCGACCTGCGCAGCTTCCGCTCCCGGCAGGTCGCGGCGACCGACACCGCCGGCCTCGACGACCGGGCGCGCACCCTCACCGGCCGCGAGCAGATGGGCTGGCTCAAGGACGGCCTCGCGCGCGGCACGGCCGGCTGGAATCTGATCGTCAGCTCCGTCATGGCGGCGCCGTGGTGGCTGCCCAGCGGACGTCCCGAGGCGCCCGTGACCGTCAACTCCGACCAGTGGGACGGCTACCGGGCCGAACAGAGCGAGTTGTTCACCCACCTGCGCCGGCACGACAAGCGCAACACCGTCTTCCTGAGCGGAGACCTGCACTCCTCGTGGGCCGGCGAGGTCCCGGCGCCCGGGGGAGGGGCGCCGGTCGCCTCGCAGTTCGTGATGACGTCGGTTACCTCGACGCCCTTCGGCACGCTTTACCCCGGCGGGGTGGGCGCGCAGATCGTCGCCGCGATCCGCGCGTTGAACCCGCACCTGCAGTGGGGCGAAGCCGAATCCAACGGCTGCGGCGTGCTGGACGTGACCGCCGCACGTGTGCAGATGGACTGGTACAAGATCGCCGACCGTACCAGGCCGGACAGCGCGGTCACCCACCTGAAGTCGTTCGCCGTCGACGGAGCGACGAAGCGGATGGTGCCCGCGACCACGCCGGTGTGACCGTGCAGGGCGGCTTCACGCCGGCGCGGGGGTACGGCAGCGCGCTCGCCACCGGTGAGCCCTTCGACGGCGCGTCGCCCACCTCACGGGCGAACACGCCGGTGGGTGCCCGCCCGACGGCGGGCGTCGGACGGGCACCGGGGGCGGCTGCCGTGCCCCGTGTCGAGGGGCTGGGCCGCCCTGCGCGGTTTGCTTTCGCGCCGGGAGCTCACCCGGGGTGTCGCCGCCCGTGGGGCGGCCTGCTCGATCTGCTCACCGCGTCGGCGCGGGAACGCCCGCTGCCGTGCCTGGTGGACGACGCGCACCGGCCGGAGCACGTGTCGGCCCGGGTGGTGGCCTTCGCGGCGCGCCGGCTACGGGAGGAATCGGTGCCCGTGGTCCCGGCAAGCCGTCGGTCGATCACCGGCCTGTGCGGCCTGCCCGAGTCGACGGTTCAGGGCCTCGGGACCGCCGCCGCGCCGGACCCGCGGGATCGACACGAGAACGACGGGGCCGCCGCCGCGACGGTCCGGCCCCGCAGAGGTTCGTCGTCGGTGTGGTGATGCTCGTGCGTCTCACACGGGCTTTCGGAGCAGGAAGACGTGGTATCCGGCGTGGTCGCGGACGAACTCGCGCAGCTTCGGCATGGCGTCGTCCATGGCGGACGTGGTGTCGGAACCGTAGCGCGCCAGGATCCGGTCGTGGTTGTCGCGATACAGGACGTCCATCACTTCGCCGCACAGCGCCAGGTCCTGGGTGTGGTTCTCCAGTCGCACGAGTTCGAATCCGGCCTCGGCCGTGCGGCTCAGCAGGGTGGCCGGGTTCTGCGGCGGCAGGGACGTCCACACGGCGCGAAAGACGGCCAGGTGTTCGGGGGTGGGGTTCCCGCGTTGGGTGAACTCGGTGAACAGCAGTCGGCCGCCGGGCCGGAGGACGCGCAGGGCGTGCCGCAGTGTGGCGAGTTGGTCGTGCATGTGCGGGAACGAGTCGATGGCCCAGGCGGCGTCGTACGACTCGTCGGCGTGTTCCGCACCGAGGTTCATGGCATCGCCGAGGCGAAAACGCACCCGATCGTCGAGACCCGCCTGCCGGGCGCGTGCCTCGCACAGGGGAATCTGCGAACTGCTGACGGTGATTCCCGTGACCCGGGCGCCGGTTGCGCGGGCCAGCCGGACGGCGGGACCACCGGTGCCGCAGCCGATGTCGAGCAGGTGGTCGTCGGGTCCCAGGCCCAGGGCGTCGATGTAGTGGTCGGTCTGCTGATCCATACCGAGATTGGCCAGATCGAGCAGGCTGGAGGCGGGGGCGCGCCCGTCGGGCGGTGCCCAACTGCCCACGTGGATGGCGGAGTCGCCGAGAATGAGGCTGTAGAGGTCGCCGAACTCGTCGTACGAGGCGCCCACCTCCTCGGGGGTCGGCGCAGTCTGTGTACCTTCGAGGCTTTCATCCGCTGCCATGCCGCTCACGATAGTGGCGAACCCACGGCCCACAGAAGGCGATCGCCGGACATCGCCGTGCGACCGCTCCGTGCGAACGCCATCCGGGGCGTCGGGTGTCGGGCGAGGGCGCGCCGCGGACAGGCGGATGGCGCATCCCCGCCGCCGTGCGGGTGTCCCGGGTGCGCCGGGCAGCAGTCGGCCGTGGTGCTCGCGTGCCGCCCCGGCACCCACGCCCGGCACGCGCGTGCCCCCGTGGCGGCCACACCGGTGGAGGAATCGGCTGTGACGGTGGTCCGGAGCCGATGGCGCGTGGAGTGGTCCCGGTCGGCAGGCCGGCAGGGACCCGGCCGGAAACCGCTGCCTGCGGTCGGGCGTCGGCCTGTGGTGGGCATACCGGGATGTCGCGGGCCGACCTCGACCCGTGGGGGCGGACGGGCGTCGTTCGGTGTGCCGAGGCAACTCCGCGGCGGCCCCGAGGCGATGGTGGTCGTGGGCGGTCGGGTGGACGCGGAACCGCGGACGGCCCGCCGACGTCACATCACCATGGCAGAGTCGAATGCGCGACCACCCGCCGCACGGACGACCTACGTCGTCACCGCCGCACTGATCGCCGCCGTCTGCATCGGGATCGCACTGTGGTTCCTGTTCGCCGACGGTGACGACGACAAGCCCGAGGCGGGGGCCTCGATACCGACGGTGTCCGACACACCCGTCACCGCCCCCGTCACCCCACCCACCGCCACCTCGCCCACCTCGCCCACAGTTACCCCCGCCGGGACCCCGGCCACGACGACGACCGCACCATCGCGCACCGCAGCCCCCGCCACACCCGCCGACGGCCGCCTCGACACGCGGACCGTCTCCTTCGCCGACGCTCGCGGCCTCCCCAAGGTGTTCGCCGTCGCCGAATCGGCGACCCAGGACGCGAACGTCCTGGCCGCCGTGTTCGCGGGCAACCCGTCCAAACGTCCCGGCGAACCCGTGCCCACCACCGACTTCGCGCGCAACGTCGTGGTCACCGTGACCGTCGAGGCGGGCTGCCTCGACCCCGAGGGCGCCCGCCTGTACGCGAACGGGAACCGGCTCAGGCTCGACGTACGCCTCCCCGACCGCAGCGCCCCGCCGGAGTGCATCGCCCCCTACACCCGGCTCGCGCGCTTCGAGGTGCCGCGCACGTCGATGCCGAAAGCACCGCTCCTGAACGGCACCCCGCCCGCCACCCCGCCCGCGAACGCCCGCTCCTGACCGGCACGTCGATCATGTGACACAGACCTCCGCACAGACCGCGGGCCAACCGGACTCCGACTCGACGCCATGCGTCGGGGCGGAGGGCAACTCGGGTGCCTGCGGCTACCGGTGGGCGTCCGGTACGCCATGGTGGCCACCGACCACGAGGTGTTCGTCTTTCGGGTCCGCACCGAACCGGCCCGACCGGCGGACCACTTCGTCGTGTCCTCCTGCGTGCCGACGTCTCGCCGGGCGCCGCCGCAGCGCTCTGCGGCATACTCGCGTCTCGGTCAACTCCCCACCCCACACCCGGATTACGGGCGACCGGCGGCCGCGCGCGGTAGGGTCGGGCCGGGGAGTGGGAGAACGTGTTCTCGCGTTGGTCACACGGCGCGAGGCGTGGGGGGAGTGCGTCGTGTCCATGAGCGCGTGCCTGGAGATCCATCAGATCAACGTCAGCCAGGGCGACTCGGTTCTGATCATCAACCGCGACCCGGTCCGGGTGAAGGCGGCGATCGACGCCGCGCGCGCGAAGAACGCGGCGCTACCCGATCCCGGCGAGCCGATCGACCATGTGCCCTACGCCGTGCACTACGACATCCCGCTGAAGGGGACGGTCACCAAGGCGCTGCTGATCGACGGCGGCAACGACGAGTTCGGCGGCGACGTGGTGGATTACCTGAGCACGCACGGCGTCGTCGACACGTCCGTGGCGTACCAGCCGAACCTCTACGTGATGATCAGCCACTACCACGCGGACCACATGGACGGCTTGCGCAGCATCTTCAAGCGGCGCAAGAAGCCGGGCTCCACCGTACTCGTGCGCAACATGCACCCGGCACGCGTCTACCAGGCGGCCGGCAAACGGGCCGGGATGAGCGGCGGCTTCATCGCGCTCCAGACCGACATCAACGAGGCGATGACGGGCAAACCCAAGAAGGAACGCACGCAGTTGGTCGCGATCTTCCCCGGCGGCCTGGACACCGACGAGGACTACACCAAGGTGTGGGATCCGCAGGCCGGGACCGAGACCGACACGGCGGAGGTCTGGCTCGGAAATTCCGCGAGCGGGATCCGCATCTCCTTCCGGGTGATCGCGTCGGGCCAGGCCGTGCGCAAGAAGCCGTACGGTGGCAACGTCGTCGTGTCGTCCAAGACGAAGACGGTGGACCAGAACGACCGTTCCATCGTGGGGATGTTGTCGTACGGCTCGTTCCGGTTCTTCATGGGTGGCGACATCGCCGGCGACGGCGGCCCCGCAGGCGGGAACCGCGGCAACAACGACAAGGCGGCCCAGTTGTTGCCCAACGACGCGCTGAAGTCCTTCACCGCGCACGCCGACGTCGAATCCCCGGTCGGCGACGCCCTCGTGCGGTTCTTCCCCATGCCGCACAAGCGGCGGCCCGGCAAGGACAAGGCTGCGAGCGCGGGCTACGCGACGGTGATGAAGGCGAACCACCACGGCAGCAAGTCCAGCAACGACGTACGGCTGCTGGCCTCCGTCCAGCCCATGCTGTTCCTGATCAGCAGCGGGTTCCGCTCGCTGTTCCACCACCACCCGACGCAGCACGTGATCAACCGCACCAACGACAGGGTGACCCCGCAGTGGGTGGACCTGACCGGAGCGCGGATCACCAACTCGATCGTCCAGACCTACGTCACCGAGTGTGCGGACGTGGTCGTCACCTCGAAAGGCAGCACCAAGAGGTTCGGCGTGAACCTGCACGACGCGCCGATCATGGGGGACATCGTGGTACGGCCGGTCGACGAGTCGGTGCTGGCGCTGCGCGCGGCGGATCACAACGACTACCCGGACCTGGTCGTCCAGGTCTACGGCACCGGCACGCTGACCAATCTCGACCGCACCCGGACCACCCTACGGCCGACGGAGCCGCGCAACTCCGGGCCCGGGGACATCTATCCGATCGGCCCGTTCGTGCACGAGACCGAGTTCTGATCGCCTGTTCGTTCTCTCCGTCCTGTTCGTGCACCCGACCCGGCTCTGCTCGCTCTGCTCGCCGCGATCGCGCGGCCGCTGCCGCCCGGGCGATGCGCGCCCGGTCCCCTTGGAGTCGCCATGCCGTTCACCCTGGTCCAGCCCGATGCGGGGAACCCCCGATATCGCCTCGACGGCGTCTTTCCCGAGCCGGAGGTCGAGGCGACGCTCGGCACCACGTACTGGAAGCAGGGCCCGCACTGGATCGGCTTCGACGAAGGATTCTCCGAATCGGTGGTCGTCCGCGCCTACTTCGACCCCGCCGAGTATCGGGAACAGCAGCGCGGCTTCGGCACCGACCCGGCCGCCTTCCGATATGTCGGCTACCTCCAGTGCGCACAGTTCACGTTCCTCGGCACGCCGATCACCCCGGCGGCGTTCGGCGGCCGGGTCGCCGACCGACAGCCGTACGTCTTCGACCGGACGCAGAAGTACTTCGTCGACCTCGTGGACCCGGCGAACGCCCGGGCCTGCAACATCCCCGTGCCGCTGTACGCGTTCAACTCCCTGCTCACCGACGGTGATGTGCGCAGCATCGACGACCTGTACGTGCCGCACTCGCACGGGGCGTTGTGGGCCTCGGACCCCGACTTCCGGTACTCCGAGGCCGCCGTGCTGACCGCCGAGGTCCCGCCGGGGCTGCTCACCCCGGACGCCGTCGGGGACTGCCTCACGCCGGACAACCTGGTGCTCGCGCTGCCCGTGACGCCGGCGCAACTGGCCCACGCCGAGCCGTATCAGCTCGCGCTGCGGTCGCTGGCGACCACCGCGTTGCCCGGCGACGACGCGCCGTGGCTGCCCGACCTCGTCCGCGAGGAGGTGGCCGCCCAGGTCGTCGGCCGGTTCGTCCTGCTGACCCTGCCCGACGACGAGGAACTGGGCGACACGCTGGTCATCTACTCGCGGCCGGGGTTCGAGGACGACAGCGAGGTGTGCGTGCACGTGCTGTCCGAGTACGACATGGCCGAGCTGGTGGCGCGGACCGGCAACGAGGCGCTGTGGCGCATCAAGGAGCACCTGGATCCGTACGATCTCGGTTTGGCGGTGGACGGGTTGGCGCCCCCGCCGCAGGTGCGCGGCGCGCGGGGCCTGCTGGCACCGCCGTTCGCGTTCCCGCCGGAGACGTATCCGCTGGAACTGACGTACTGGATGTGCGCGGTCGGTGTCCGTGGCCGGGGTACCGCGACGCGCGGCAGCGCCAAGCTGCTGAGCGCGGTGCGGTGGTCGGCGCTGTACCGCTACGACGACGACCGGGGCCGGCTGGTGTTCGGGGCCGTGCGCCCGCCGCGGTGGGTGGACGACTTCGACGTGCCGGCCGCGCTGAGGCGCTACGACCAGGCCAAGCGGGAGGCGCCGACGGGGGCCGGGTTCGACACAGGCAATTTCACCCTCGCCGCACTCAAGCGGGACAGGTTCGGGGCCGGCCCGAAGCCGGTCTACGGCTGACCCGCCCGCCGGCCGTTCCCCGCCCCAACCCCTGCCGTGTGCACCGCCGACCCCATGTGAGGACCGATCCGCCATGCCCGACCCCACGGACGCCGAGATCCTGAACGCGCTGCGCGGTCGGCTGGTCGCGACCCGCGGCCCGGCCGCCGCACCGGGCACCTTCGCCTACCGGCTGGACGCGACCACTGTGCCGGGGCCGACCGGCGACGTGCTGCGCCAGACGCTCAACCGGCAGTTGCGGCTGTCCGCGGGTGCCATGCCGACCCTCGTGTCGGCGGGCTCCCCGAGCGTGGACGCGGGCGTGCTCCGGCTCACCGGCACCTCCGACGTGCTGACCGGCGACCCACTGACCGAGGTCTCCCTCGTCTTCACCGTGTCCGCGGACCGCGGCCTCCGGTGCGCGTGGACCGCGCGACCGCCCGCCGACTGGCAATTCACCGACTCGTTCCCCGAGTTGATGGAGTCGAGGTTCGAGTATCTGCCGCTCACCGACGCCGTGTTCATCGCGACCACGCACGCGCACGTCGACCCGGCGTTCTTCTTCCCTCTGTATCCGGGCGCCGGGTTGAACTTCCAGGCGACCCTCGCGGTGCGCAGCGACCTGCGGCCGGTGGGCGGCGCGGCCGGCGACACCGGCGTGCAGCGGGTCCGGATCGGCGGGCGGGTGGTGGCCACCGTCCCGGGAGTGCGGCCGTCGCTGCAATGGGGCAGCGAGGCCCCGCTGGGCCCGCTCACCGCGGCACGCTTCGGGCAGAGCCCGAGCACGGTGCGCTCGGGCAGGCTGCGGCTGGAGTGCGGGAGGGATCCGGCCGCCGACGTGCTGATCGTCCAGGGCAGCACCGGAGTGGGTCGCGCCACGGTCGAGTGCTCGGTGGATCTGCCGACTTCGGGTGCCGGCCGGCCGGTGCTGCGGATCACCGGCCCGCTCGCGAACGCGGGCTCGACGAGCGCGGCACTGGCTCTGTGCGGAGTGCCGGACGCCGCCGCGAAGCGGCTGCCCACGTCACTGCTGGACCTCGCCGGGGCCACGGTGACCGGCTACGCCGAGCAGGTGTCCCCGGCCGGTGACGAGGCGGGCCGCAGCACCGTCACGCTCGGCTTCGGCGCGGGCGAATGGACGCTGATACCGGGCGCGTTGGCGATATCCGGCGTCACGCTCGCCGTCACGGTCATCCGGGCGCCCGCCTACCCCACCGGAATCTCCGTCGCCTTCTCCGGGGCGATCTCCGGCACCGTGACCCTGGGCGGAAAGCCGTTCGCGGTGCGCGCGACGGTGCCGGCGAACGGCCCGTGGCGGGTGGAGATCGCCGACGACGCGGGCCGGCTGCTGTCCGAACTCGCCCGCCTGGACGGCCTCGCGGGTTTCGACGCCGCCCGGCTGACGGCCGCGCTGCCGCCGACACTGGTCGACGCCGGACGGCCGACCTCGGTGAGCGCGATCGCGTTGCTGGTCGACCCGGTGGCGCGTGAACTCCGGGAGGTCTCATGCACGATCGCCCAGCCGGGCGGGAGCGCGTGGCCGGTGCTCGGCGGCCTGCTGACGCTGTCGGGCTGGGCCGTCGACCTGACCGCGGTTCGGGACGCGGCCGGCGCCTGGACGGTGTCCGGCGCACTGCGCGGCCGGGCCGCGCTCGGCTCCGGGCCGCAGGCGCCCGCGTTCGACATGCGGCTGCCCGTACCCGCGCGCGACGACGAGCCGTGGACGCTCGTGCTCGACCGGGACACCCCCGTACGGCTGCCCTCGATCGGCCACGCGCTGGCCCTGCTCGGCGGCGACCCGACGGTGCTGCCCGCCGGGATCGCGACGCTCGGCGCACTGACCCTGACCCGGCTGGCCGTGGCCCTCGACCCGCGGACCCTCACGCTCACGCAGCTCTCGCTCGCGTTCGAACAGTCGGCCGACGCCTGGACGATCATCGACGGCAAACTCGCGGTCCGCGGTGTCTCCGCCGCCTTGGTGTTCGATCCCGAGACCGACCCGGTGGGCGTACTCGGCACCATCGACGGCGAACTGACGCTGTGCGGCAGCCCGGTGGACGTCACCGCCGTGAAGAACGACTTCGCGGGCGGCTGGCAGGTGCTGGCCGGATTCACGCACACCGTGCACGTGCCCGGCTTCGAAGCGCTCGACGGCTGGCTCGCCGGCCCGCGGGCGCGTGCCGCGCTGCCCGCCGCCCTGCCCCTCGCCAAGGGATTCGACGTGTGCCGGGTGGCGCTGGCGTTCTCCGGCGCGGCGGGCGGGGCGTTGGCCCGCTTCGGCTTCGCGGTGGAGGCCCCCGAGGCATGGACGCTGGTTCCCGGCCGCCTGGCCCTGACCGGGGTCACCGCCGAGGTGCGCAGTGCCTACCCCGTCACCGCGGACACCGTGGTCGCCGCCGTGTTCGGGACGCTCGCGATCGGCGCCACCGACATCCGGCTGGGCGCGGTCAAGCCGGCTCCGGGCCGGCCGTGGGAATTCACCGGACGCCTGGCAGGCGACCGGGTCCTGGACGTCGCCGAGACCGCCGCCGCAGTGGCGGCGCCGGACCGCACGCCCCTGGCCCTCCCGTCGGGCGCCAAGGATCGCGGGCTCTCGGACCGCGTCACGCTCACCGCCGCGGAGATCCGCGCGATCCCCGAGACCGGCGCGCTCCACCTCGAAGGCCGGGCCGAGTTCGACGCGTGGCGGATCCCGCTGGGCGCCGCGAAACTGCCGGTGACCTCGATCGGCGCGACCCTGGACCTGCCGAGCCGGGCCGCAGCCGCGAGCGCGAGCGTGACCGGCACACTGGAGTACGCGGGGCTGCGCGCCGCGGTGACCCTGGCGCTCGGCGCGGCGTCCGCGCCCACCGTGCTCACCGGCACGGTCACGGTCGCCGACGCACCGCGCGTGTCGATCGCCGCGCTGACGGACGGGGTGTGTACCCCCGCGGCGGGCACGGGATGGCGGGCCGTCGCGCCGGGCAGCCTGGCGCCGTCGACGTTCGGCTCCGCCTCGCTCCACCTGAACGCGACCACCTCGCAGCTCATGTTGTCGGGGCAACTGGCCCGGCAGGGCGCCGTCCCCGCGTGCAACGCCTTTGTCTACCTCGCCCCGGATCCGCGCCCCGGGCAGGGCGGGCGCATGCACTACGCGGTGTCGCTGGTGGTCGGCGCGGGCTTCCGGTTCGACTCGATACTGCCCGCCGCGTGGAAGGTCGACGACCGGCTGCGGGTCGGCGAGGCACATCTGGTGGTGTCGGATCTCGCGGGCACCACCCTGGGCGAACTGAGCCGCGCCACCGCGCCGTTGCTCGAACGCGCCGGATTGTCGCCGGCGCCGCTGAAGAATCTCGGCGACCAGGCGCTGACACTGTCCACCGGGGTGGCCTGCGCCGTGCGGATCGACTTCGCGCGGACCGCGCTGTTCGCGCACCTGCTGGAGATCGGCATCGGTGCGGCGACGCCGACACTGTGGTTGACGGCGATGATCGAACACGCCGACCCCTCGCGCACGGTCTTCACCGCCGACCTGCCCGACATCACGATCGCGCGCACCGTCCGGCTCACCCACACCCCCGACCGTCCGCGCGGCATCCGGGTCGAATACCGGCCGGCCCTGGCCGATCGGGTGGAACTGGCGGGTCGAGTCGAGCTGGTCGAGATCTTCGGGCGCACCTACGCCTTCGACGTGACTCTGGTCGCGGACGCCGCCGGGCTCACCACCCGAGTCCGACAGGGCACCGCGGACACCGTGCCGGCGCCGTTCATGCTGCGCGGTCTGGCGCTCGAACACCTCAGTGCGGACATCGCCTACCGATGGGCCGTTCCGGCCGCGCCCGGCCGCCCGGCCGTCCCGCAGACGTCGACGGTCATGATCCGCGGCCGGGTGCTGCTCGGGCCCGCACCCCGCACGGGCGAGCCGGACCGGCGGCTCGACTGCGCCGCGCGGCTCGTGCTCCGCGACGGCGTCCCGGTGCTCTACGACGTCTCGTTGGCCGCCGACTGGTCGCTCGCCGGGTTCCTCGCCCAGTGCTTCACCGGAACGTCCGCGACCCGGCCCGGCACGCTCATCGACGTCGGACTCCGGTCCGGCACCCGGATCTCGTACTACGAGGCGGACCGGGACCCGGGCGCCACGCTCCGAGCCCCCGACGGCACGGTGCCGCGCGACGGGTACACCATCGACGCCCGGCTCACCGTGCGCCTGATCGCCGACCTCGACCTGCACGCCATCGTCACGGTCCTGCGCGACCCCAGGACCGGCCAGTGGGACCGCGTCGCGGCGACCGCGGTATTGGACGCGCCGCTCGACCTCGGGTTCATGTCGCTGGCGGGCACGACCCGCCCCGGCGGCAGCGGGACGTACCAGGGCGGCCCCGAACTCGGCTTCGAGACCGGGCCCTCGGCGACGGCGCGGTTGTCGGCGGGCATCAACTTCCTGGGCGAGGCGTTCGCGGTGGCGTCCGTGTCCGTGGCGCCCGGGCACGACGGGGGACGGGTGTTCACCGGGCGGCTCACGTCCCTGCGTTCCCTTCCCCCGTTCGGGCCGCTCGCCTGCGGGTTCCGCTACAGCACCCATCCGGCGGGCGCGGGTGCCGAGTTCGCGCTCGACGGGTGGCCGTCGTTCGGCCTCGCGGAGAACCTGGTCGACTTCGTGTCGGCGATCAAGGCGCTCGCGGACGCCGAATCCCTGTCGCTGTGCGGGCCGTTGGGCAAGCTCGTCGCCCGGCACGCGGTGAACACCTCGTACACGGTGACGCCCGCGGTGACCGCGGTGGGCGACGACCTCGTCTTCAGCCTCACCGGCACATGCTCCCTCACCCTGGTCGGGGCCGACGCCCCGTTCCTCACCTCGGCCTTCCCGGCGTTCGCCGTGCACGTCCCGACGACCACCCGGTGGGACCGGCTTCCCGGCGTCCTCGCCGACGGGATCCGCGGCGCCGCCGCGCAGTTCGCCCGGGCACTGCTCGCGGACCCGGCGAAGATCGCCCTGTTCCTGGCGCTGGTCGTCGGGGAGGAGGCCCTCGACGTCGCCACCGTCCTGCTGTGCGACGGGCTGATCACCAGTGCGGCCGTCGAGGGGGTCGAGGCCGCCGCGCTGGTGCTCGCGACGATCGGAGCCGGGGGCATCCTGGGGTCGGCGACCGTCGCCACGCTGGCGGCGGCCATCGCGAAGGCCGTCTCCGACGCGGCAAGCCACGGCGGGCCCGGCACGAACGGCGGGATCGGCACCCCGGCGCTGCACGAGGCCGGCTACGACAACGGCACGGTCGCCGCGCGCTGGGCCGGCGCGAGCCGCGCCGCCGGGTACACGCTGGCCGTGTTCCGCCCCGACGGCACCCAACTGGCGAGCCGCAACCTGGGCCTGGTGCTCCAGGGCGCACTGCCGCTGGACCCGAACACGCTGCCGCCCGGCGACTATCCGGTACGGGTCAGGGGCATCCGAGGCCCCCTGAGCGGACTGTGGTCCGAGCCGCTCGTGCTGAGCAAGCCGGCCCCGCCGACGGCGACCCTGGCCTACGGGCGCTCGCAGCTCGTCGCGACCGGCACGCCGCAGGCCGGCACCGAGCAGGTGGTCATCCGGGTGTTCGACCCGAACGGCGTGATGCTCGCAAACGAGGTGAGGCCGGCCTCGGCCCCGACGCTGACGGTGCCGCTGCCGGTGGCCGCCGGCAGCGCCGTCCCGCTCGCGCAGCCGGTGCGGGGCGCGTACACGGTACAGGCGCAGGCACTCGGGCACGGGCACTTCCCGGGGGCGTGGAGCCCGCGGGTGCCGTACACCGTCCTGTCGCAACCGGCGCCGACGATCCTGTCCGTCACGCAGTCCGCGGGGGACTTGACGATCGCCTGGAACACCCCGGTGCCGTGCGACGTGGCCGTGGTCGACCCGACCACCAACAAGGCCGTGGCCACCTCCACCGGAGTCCTGAACGGGCGTGTCACGCTGAGCCCTTCGCCCGCGCCGGTCTCGGGGCGGGCGTACTACGTCCATGTATGGGTGAACAACCCGGGCGTCGGAATGAGCGGATGGGCCGGCCGGGTGTTCAACGCCTGGGTGGTCGCCGCCCCCGCGCGCGCCGAACTGCGCAACGACCTGGGCACGGTCACCGCGTCGTGGACGGCGGTCGCCACGCCGGCGGGCGCACCCGCGGCACCCACCTACACCTACGAACTGGTCGACTCCTCCCCGGGCTCGGGCCCCTACGCGGTCGGCGGCGGCAAGGAAATCGTCGGCACCGACGCCCGCGGGGTCGTGCTCGCCGACGGACGCGCCCTGCACACCCGGTCGACCTACCGGATCCGGGTGCGGGCCGAGATGTACGGCAACACCAGCGCGTGGACGACCTCGCCCGGCCTCCTGCTGGTCACCCTGCCGCGACCGCTCACCCCGCAACTCACCGCCGACGACGCGGAACTCACCCTGGTGTGGACGGACCCACCCAACATCGTCGCCGACGCCGCGCGCACCACCCTGACCCTCACGAACTCCGAAGGCCCGCTGCCGGCCGGCGCCGTCGTGCAACTCGGCTACGAGGCGGTGCTGTCGTGCGGCGGGGCCGAGGTCGGACGGGCCCGGGCGATCACCGCGCGCGGCCTCGTGCTGCGCCGCGCCGACGGCCGCCGGCCCGCGCCGGGGGAGGAGTACACGGCCCAGGTGCGGCTGGCCACTCCGCAGACCACCGGGCCGTGGGCGCCTGCCACGGGGGTGGTCGTCCTGGGGGCCGTCCGCGACGCGCGGGCCTACGGGCTCCCGCCCAAGCAGAACCCGGTGTCGGTCTCCTGGACGGCCCCCATCGGCCCGCTGCCGCCCGGCCTCCACTACGAGGTCGTCGCCATCCGCGACCGCGACGCACTGGGCCGGCCGCTCGAAGGCGCGGCCCGCACGATCACCACGACCACCGTCACCCCGACTTCCGCCGACGCCCCGGCCGCCACGACCCGACTCGCCACCACGAACTGGTTCGGCTACTACATCGTTCGCGTCCGCGCCCGCACCCTCCAGGCCGGCGGCCCCTGGTCCGATGCGGCCACCCTGGCCTTCCGCGACCCGGGAACTCCCTGACGCGGACGCCGAGATGCGGGCGGGTGCGGGTGCGGGTGCGGGTGCAGGTGTGTGCGGGCGGTCTCGCGGTATCGGCTTCTCCCATCGGATTTCACGGCCTCTCCGTGCCATCCGTCGACCCCGGTCGGGTAGCGTCCCAGGATGACCGTGACATTCGACGAGGCCGTCCGCGCCCGGCTGCAAGCCCCCAACATCTGGTACGTCGGCACCGTGTTCCCCGACGGAGCCCCCCAGGTCAGCCCGATGTGGGTGGACCTGGAAGGTGAGGGGGAGTTGACGTTCAACACCTCGGCGGGTCGGGTGAAGGAGGAAAACCTGCGCCGAGACCCCCGCGTCTACCTCTCGCACGCGGACACCGCCGACCCCTTCGACCGCGTGCAGATCAGCGGCGTGGTGGCCCGCTTCGTCGACGGTCGGGAGGCGCACGACCGGATGGACGTACTGGCCCGCAAGTACCTGGGCGTCGACCGCTTCGAGTGGACCATGCCGGGGGAGCGGCGCATCGCGGTGATCGTGCGCCCGCTCAAGGTGCGGCACATCGTCGGAGTGGAACGATTCCGGCCCGGCGGCCCCGTCCCCGCTTCCTGAAGGACTTCCTGCGTCGCCTCGAACGCTTCGGCGACTCGGCCGGGCGGAAACTGTCGACGACTTGAACGCTCGTACGGGTGTGCGATGTTCGGTGGGAGCGGTAGCGTCGGCTCGTGGAACGTTGCCCCGCTGCGCACGACGACGACCCGGTTCCTTGCGAGGGCCCAGCCGACGCGGTCCGCGTCGTGGATCAGCTCGGCGCCGAGACGCTCGCCTGTGTCCGGCACGGCGCCGTCCTGTACGCGTCGCTGCTCGAACCGCACGTGTACCCGGGCCCCGGCGGACGAGACGGCGACGCCGCCGAGGTGCACCACCTGGGCCGCGCGCTGCGCCCGTTCGCCTTCGCCGCCGACGAAGACCACGACATCACTCGCGAGATCGAGACCTACCTGAGGTATCGAGGCGCCTGACCGAGGGCGGACGAGCGGGGGAGGCCGTGCCTGCCCTCCCGCGGCGGAAAGCGTCGAGACCGCGGCCAAGACCGCATGGCCGGTCGCCGCTCGCGGTGCGTCCCTGTCGCGCGGAGGCAGGGGTGCCCGGGGCGGAAGGCGGGCGCGGGGTGCCCGCCGATCTGCGGTGTTGGAGCCGGGGCCACCCCGACACGGCCCGGATGACGTCGGGTTGCTGCGCCGAACGGTGCCGTCCGCGGCGTGCGGAACGCAGTCGACGGGAGCGCCCGGGATGCGGAACAAGGCGCCCCGGTGTTCGCGCTACCGGAAACTACGGGTGGCCGTGGTGCTGTTGGCGGTCCTGGTTGCCAGGCTCGGGGGCTCGTTCCGCAGGTGACCGGCGCGCCGGCCGGAGTCGGCCGACAGGCGAACGGCTTCGAGTCGGTCCAGGTCCGCGACTCGGCCCGGGAGCACTTCGGCGGCTCCCCCTGCCCAGGACCGTGAGCCACGACGCGCGCCGGCCGACGAGTCGCTCGACCGGAGCGGCGGTTCGGGGGTGGCGGCGGGCAGTTCGGCCGCGCGGCCGACGACGTGAGGCGCGTGTCCGCGTCAGGCCGTCTGCCCGTTTCACACGGCCCGGGTCGGCGAAGTGCCGTCGGCCGAGGCGGACTCGGCGCGGTGCGTGCATCCACCCCGACCATGACGGCTCCGCCGGGCCGGATGATCTCGGACACCCCTGCACCCCGCAGATCGGCCATCGGGGGTCGACAGGAGCTCCTCGGCGATGTCGCACCTCGGAGGACGAAGCCGCGGTCCGATGTGGTCGGCGCGCGGATCGTGCGGCGAACTCCCGCCGGTGGAAGCCATGTTGGGGTGTCGTGTCCGTGCCCGGAGAACGTGGGCGGCTGCCGCTGCTCGGGGATACGTTTCGGGAGAGAGTTGCCCGGAAAGCTGGTGTCGGCCGGTACAACGGACCCGGGAGGTCCGGCCTGAACCGGGAGTCGGACCCGCTCGTGTCGGACATGCATCGCGCCGTCAAGCGGGCCCTCGATCCCGCAGGAATCCTCAAGCCGGGCAAAGTCTTCGCGATGGACAACCGATGGCAGGGCGGTCTCCCCACCGCATGCGAGCCGGGTACCCCGCGCTGCCGACGCGGCGCGGGGTGCATTCGATGTTCGGGGACGAAAGGGTGTGGGCGGCCGTGTTACCCGGGGGCTGAACCGCCGGCGAGTTCGGTTGCCGCGTGGTCGCACCAGGTGAGGCCGGCCCGGGCCTGGCCGAGGCCGTAGGCGCGGAGCAGGGGTCGGGTGGCGGTGCCTGCTTCGGATTCGAAGTACGCGATCCAGCCGAGGAATTCGCGGCGCTTGTGGGCGATGAGGGCGAGTGCGTCCGTCGAGGACAGCGTGTCGACGAAGGTGAGCTTCAGCAGCGCCTCGTCACGCAGCCGGGGTGGGCCGGGCGGGGCGGCCAGCCAGTCGTGCAGGGCGGCGCGGCCCGCGTCGGTGGCCTGCCAGATCGTCTGGTTGCGGGGCCCGGAGGTGCCGAGCGGCTCGGTCAGGCCGAGGTCCTGTAGTTGTTTGAGCTGCGGGTAGAGCTGGGCGTAGCTGACGCCCCAGAAGGCGTCGACCTGGGCGAGCGCGGCCTGTTTGATCTCGTAGCCGGAGCGGGGCTGCAGCACGATGAAGCCGAGCGCGGTCCACCCGGTCTCGGTCAGCGGCGGCAGGGGTGCGGATTCGGTCACGGCTCTTGCCTCCTCAACATGCATGGCATATATGTATCCCAGTTATATCGGATCGCGTGGAGGTGCCACTCATGGAGCGACTGATTCTGGCCGACGCGACCGTATTGGACGGCGTCAATCCGTCTGCGGCGGGGCGGACCGTGGTCGTCGAGGGCGATCGCATCACGGCGGTCACGCCCGGCACGGTGGTGCCCCGGGACGGAGACCGGGTCGTGGACCTGGCCGGGCGGACGGTCATGCCGGGCATGTTCACCTGCCACTTCCACGCCACCTACCACGAGCTGGGGTCGCGGCCGAACGTGCCGTACGGCAACGAATACCCGCCCTCGTACCAGGCACTGATCGCGGCGAAGAACCTCGACACCGCGCTGGCGCACGGCTACACGTCCGTGATCGGCGCGGGCGCCGCCAACGAGGTCGAAGGCGGCGTGAAGCGGGCGATCGAGGACGGGATGACGCCCGGCCCCAGGTTCTGGCCCTCCGGTCGTGAACTGTCGACGACCGGGCACGCCAACGACGGGGTGCCGTGGCACTGGGGCATGCCCGCGCCCGGCGCGGTGCGGCTGTGCGACGGGGCCGAGGGCTTCCGGTACGGGGTACGCGAGGAGATCAAGCGCGGCGCCGAGGTGATCAAGCTGTTCGTCACCGGCGGGCACGGGACCACGGCGCCCAAGGACCGCATCGAGATGACGCGCGACGAGCTGGCCGCCGCGATCGAGACCGCGCACTCGCGCGGCGCGCTGGTGCGCGCCCATCTGGTCAACAAGCCCGCCATCATGATGGCCCTGGAGCTGGGCATCGACATCGTGGACCACTGCGACGAGATGGACGACGAGGTCATCGCGGCGCTGGTGGACACCCGCGCGTTCGTGGTCCCGTCGCTGCACTTTCCCAAGCACTTCCTCGAAGTGATGGGTGCCGGCCTGGGGTTCGCGGCGGACGCGATCCGCGCCGACCTGGAGAGCATGTACGCGGCGATCCCCAAGGCCCAGGCCGCCGGCGTGCGGTTCGTCCTCGGCGACGACTACGGCGCGGTCGGCTTCGCGCACGGCCTGTACGGGCGGGAGTTTCGCCTCTACACCGAGCACGCGGGCATCACCCCGGCGGAGATCGTCGGCTGGGCCACCCGCAACGGTGCCGAACTGGTCGGCCGCGCCGCCGACCTCGGCACCGTGGAGACGGGCAAGCTCGCCGACCTGCTCATCCTGGACGCCGATCCCACCGTCGATCTCGCGGTTCTCGCCGAGGGCACGCCCCGGGCGGTCCTCAAAGGCGGCGAACTCGTGCACGGGCAGTTCCCCGGCTGACCACACGTGCCCCGACCGGCACCCCCGTACCCACAAGACAGAACCGCAGCACGGAGGTTTTCCATGGCGACCGCGATCGGCTCCATCCACCAGCTCGGCTACGTGGTCCGCGACGTCCGCGCGGCGATGCGGCACTGGACCGAGAACCTCGGCGTCGGGCCGTTCTTCCACTTCCCCGACGCCGGCATCGTCAACACCTACTACCTCGGGACGCGCACCGACGCGCGCATCGCGGTCGGCATCGCCTACTCCGGCGACCTGCAGATCGAACTGATCCAGCAGCTCAATCCCGAAGCGCCCAGCGCCTATACGGAGTTCCTCAGTGAGCACGGCGAAGGGCTGCACCACCTGTGCCACTTCACCACCGAATACGACGCGTACGTGCGCCGCTTCGCCGACGCCGGCGTCGAGCCGTACCACTGGGGAGACGCCGGGCCGCAGGCGCGGTTCGCGTACTTCCCCACCGAAGGGCACGGCGGTTCGGTCGCGGAAGCCTACGAGAGCACGCTGCACGGCGACTTCTTCGCCATGATGCGCGACGCCGCCCGCGACTGGGACGGCACCGACCCGGTTCGCGAGGTGACCCTGTGATGAAGGCGGTGCGCAACACCGCCGACGGCATCCGGGTCCTGGAGGTTCCCGAACCGGCGGACCGCAACGGGGTGCCGCCGGTGGAGGTCACCGTCGTCTCCACCGCCATCTGCGGCAGCGACCTGCACCTGATGGCGATGGGCCCATCCCCGGTCACCCCCGGCCACGAGTTCGCCGGCCTGCTGCCCGACGGCACCCCCGTCGCGGTGCGCCCGTACCTTCCGTGCGACGCCTGCGACCAGTGCGCCGCCGGGGCCGGCCAGCTCTGCCGGACCGGCGGCGAACGCCTGCTGGGCGTCGCGATCGACGGCGGCATGGCCGAACGCGTCCGGGTCGATCCCGGAGCGCTGTTCCCGCTCGTCGACACCTCGGGCGCCGGCGTCGACCCGCGTGACGGCGCCCTCGTCGAACCGCTCGCCGTCGCCCTGCACGGCCTCAACCGCGCCGGCGTGACCGCCGGCCGGCGCGTGCTGGTGATCGGCGGCGGCCCGATCGGACTGTGCGCCGTCGCCGCCGCCCGCCACCTCGGCGCCGACGTCGACCTGACCGAACCGCGGCCACACCGCGCCGAAGCCGGCGAAGCGCTCGGCGCCCGCATCCGCGCCACCGGCGAATACGACACGGTCCTCGACGCCGCCGCCGTCCAATCCTCCTTCGACCTGGCCGTCGCCCACCTGCGGCCACGTGGCACCCTCGGCCTGCTGGGCACGTTCTGGACGCCGGTGGCGATGGACTACACGACCCAGATGAAAGAGATCACCATCGTCCCCGCCTTCATGTACGGACACCACCACGGCGCACCCGAGTTCGCACAGGCCACCGACATCCTGCGCGCCGTACCCGACTTGCCTCGGGTCCTGATCACCCACCGCTTCCCCCTCGACGAAGCCGCCCGCGCCTTCGCCGTCGCCCAGGACCCCGCCGCCGCAGCGATCAAGGTCGTCCTCGAACCCTGAGCGGAACCCCGCACACGCGCCCCCACCCTCACCGGCCACGCGCCTCACGCTCCACGGCCCGCCGCTGCGCCGGGACCGCAACGGATGCGGGTCGCCGAGGCTCGGCGTCCGCGTGGCCGGGGGCGGACCGGGCGATCGTGCCCTCGCACCGGAGTGGTCGGGGCGGGCGGGCCAGGCGTCGGTGATGGTGTCGGTGTCGGGTCGGTCGGGGTGCGCCACGTCAGGACGGCGGTGCCGCCCATGCGGGTGAGTTCGTAGCGGTCGCCGCGCAGTCGGGTGGCGTGGGGCGCGGCGGATTCCGTCGGCGTCGCGGTATCTGTCGGAGACCGTGTACTGGTTGCGGAACGTGCGCCATTCCGGTGTCGGCGTCCGGGAGCCCACGGCGGTCGGGACGTGGTGGTCGCTGCGGTGCCAGACGCCTTGGAGGCCGCGACGGGGAGGCCGTAGCCCGACATCGCCTCGGTGGGGGCCGGCACGGTCTCCAGGGACCGGTAGGCGGCGTACGCGGTTACGGGCAAGGTTTGGTGGTTCGTGTCTGCACCGGGTTCGGGGTTCCGTGTGTCCGGTGGGGTGGGTGTCGGGTTTCCGGGCTGTGCCAAGTGTGTTCGGTCATGGGGCGGGTTCCACGGCGTGCAGGACTGTTCGGTCCTCGTTCCCGGTGAGCAGGAGCGCGCGGCCGGTGTTGACGGCCCAGGGGACGGCGGTGTGGTCCGGCATCGTGAGGGCGCCGCGGACGGTCAACGCGACGGGGTGGCCCTCGCGGGTGCCGTAGACGCGATCGCCGGCGACGGAGCGGGCGACGGCGCCCGGGGTGACCGACGCGCGTCCTTCGGCGAGGTCGACGACGACGGGTCCCAGGGCCGCGAGGGGGCCGTCGTCGGAGCGGATCCAGGTGTTCGAGAGGGATCCGGCGGGGGCGTCGGCGTGGGCGAGTACCCGGCCGGAGGAGGAGTCGTGGACGGCGAGTGTCTCGGTGTCGTCCCGGGGCCCGGACCACACGACGGCGACCGACCCGTGTCCGCCGCCGGCCACGCGGAGCATGCGCGCGCCGGGGTGCGGCGGGACCGGGGCGACCCCGCGTGTCGTGCCGTCGAAGCCGAGCAGTTCCCAGGGTCCGACGGCGCGTCCCGCGAGGACGTGCGTGGCGTCGGCGGCCATCGCGACGGTTCCGGGGGGCACCCGGACGGGGACGAGGACGCCGCCGCGCAGCGCGGCGGCCGATCCGTCGGGTCCGGTCACCAGGGGGAGGGCGCCGGCGTAGCTGACGCGGGCGCCGGGCGCGAGCGCGACGGTGTCGGGCGGGCTCCAGGGGCGGGGGCCGCCATGTGTGGGCCACACCACGAGTCCGTCCCGGGTCTCGGCGACGAGTACCGGCGCGGTCGGGTCGCCGGTGGCGTGGAGCGCGAGATGGCCCGCCGGCAGCGGTTCGCCGGCTTCCTCGATCCGCCCGTCTCGGGGATCGAGGAGGGCGACGCGACGGTCCGGCGTGAGTACGGCCAGGACGTTCCCGAGCGCGGCCACGCTCGGGCGGCCGGCTCCCGGCGGTGCGATCGACCGCGTCCAGGCGGACGTTCGTTGCCAGCCGGCCGGGGAGGTGAATGCGGCGGTCTCGGCACGCGAGGTCGTGCCCGGTCCGGGGTCGGCGGGTTCGTCGTCCGGCCACGCCAGGACCGCGGCGACCGTGACCGCCGCGGCGATCGCGAGGCCGATCGCGGCCGGGGTGACGCGGGGGAGGGACCGGGTCGCACGCCGCCGTGCGCGACCGGGGCGCGCGGGCGTGGTCGAGGGTGGCCGCCCGGTGGGCGGCGGGGCGGTCTCGGGCGGGTCCGGCGTCTCGTACGGATCGTGTTCGTGGGTGAGGTGTCCGTCGGGGTCGGCCCGTTGCCCGTCGAACTCGTCGTCGTCGGTCGCCGCGGCGTCCTCCCCGAACGTCGGGGCGTGCGCCTGGTCGTCGGGGGCCTCGTCGTCGGGTTCGGGATCGGGATGGGGTTCGGCCAGGAACGTGAGCGTCCCGTCCGGGTCGACGAGGAGTGGGTAGTGCGTGCCGTCCGGATCGATGTCGATCGCGCGTACGGGCCGGTCGAGGAGGGAGGCGGTGAAGCGCACCTCGTCGATGGCGGCGTGCCGGGCCTGCGTCCCCTCGGGAACGTGGACGGGCGTGCCGTCCACGGTCGCGGTGCCGTCCTGGGGGTACTCGATGACGAACAAGGGCGTGGCCGGGACGGCGGAGGCGTGGGTGGTCAACGGTTCTCCCGCGTTCTCGGGCGATTGGGGCGGGTGCGGTCGTGGCATGGGCGAGGCCCGGACGGCGCGCGGGTGGCCCGGCGGGGGCCGGACGGCGCGCGGGTGGCCCGGATCGGAAGGCCGCCCCGCGCGGACTGCGGCGCCTGACGTCCCGGCGCGCGGGGGCTTCGCCTTCGTGGGGCGGGACGCGTACGGGGCCGCGGGGCATCGCGCCGGGTCCGGCCGGGTGGCGGTTGTTCCGGTCGGACGTGTTCGGGACCGTCCCGCGCGTCGACGCCCCCGTCCGACGTCTTCGGTCCGACGTCCCGGGGGGAGACGGGGTCCGACCCCGCGACCAGGACGATCCTCTCGGCCACGGTCGGCTCCTCGCTGTCGTCGATCGAGTGGTCCCGGCCCTCGGCTCCCGCACCGTCGGCGCCCGCGCCTCTCGCGATACCGGTTCAACGAGCGGCCCACGCCCCGGCAACGGATCGGTCGCCCGATCGCGTTGGCGACGACACCGAACGGCCGGCCCGCCGCGCCCGCCCCGCGCCGAAAGACGCCCGAGCCCCGACCCCGAACCCCGACCCCGAATCCGTCGACACCACGCCGCCGATTCCGTGTCCGTCGACGTCGCACCGCCGACCCCGTGAACCATCCACCGCGATCAGCGACTCGCCCCGTGAGGCCACCACGGCACCCGAGTGACTCCCCGAGCGTCCGCGCGTTACCCCCTACGGGACAGACCTCGTGCTCACGGAGGAATACGTGCATATCACCCGACCGGCCGCCGCGACGGCTCTCCTGCTCCTGCTCCTGGCCGCCTGTGACACCGCGCCGGCCACCGGCCCCACCCAAGCCCTCGATCCCGCCCTGGCCGCGAACAGCGCGCCTCTCCCCGACGCCGGCACACCCCGGCTCCCGCCACCCGCCACCCTCCCCCTCGGCCCGACCGGCCCCGCGACACCCCCGCCCCCGGCGCCGTCCACCACGCCGCCCGACCCGCGCGGGGACACCCGACCGGCCGGATCCCCCCAGCCGCCCCGCGGATCCGGCACCTCGGGCCGTGTCGACCGTCCCCCCACACGACCCGACCGCGTCACCTCCCGACCGGACGCGGTCGACCCCTGGGCCGCCTGCGGCTTCGGAGTCCGCTTCGCCGGCGGCAAGGACGATTCCCCCCAGGCCCGCATCTGCCGCCCCAACCACGGCTGACTCCCCCCGAACGACGCCCGGCACCCACCCGAACACTCGATCCGGCCGCCATCGACCGCTACGGAGACCGCCTCGACATCGTCCCCGTCGACCTCGGCAGCCACCACTTCCCGGTCGAGTCCCCCCAAGCCACGGCGAAACTCCTGACGGCCATCCGCAACCGACGCGACCTCGGTGTGGGCCGTGGCCGATCCACGGCCCGCATCGCCCACGGCTCACGGCCCGACCCGGACGGCAGTGTCGAACCAATCACCGGTCACGGATCCCAATCGGCCCTGCCGACCGGCCACTTCACCCGCAAGGTAAAGAGTTCGACCGTGCCCAGCCCGCTGCGCCGGCGGAACGTCACCATCCCCAACCGGGTGTCGCACCGTCCCCGGAATGCAACCGCAGGCCGCCCGCAGGAAGGATGCACACCAACTCCCCAGGACGGGGGCCGGGCGGAACGGTTCCCTGGGTGCGGACGACGGCGGCCGGCAGACCCTCGCGCCGTCGGCGATTCCCTTCGGCGACCTGAACGCACCCCGCCAGGCCGACCACACCGACATCGACGAGATGGTCCAGGCGTTCGCCCGGGACGGGTCAGCGGGTGCGTTCGTAGTGGCGGCGTGCCTTTTCGCGGTTGCCGCAGGCGGCCATCGAGCACCAGCGGGCGCGGTTGGCGCGGCTGCGATCGAGCAGGAACAGTTGGCACTCGTCATTGGCGCAGGCGCGTAGCCGGCCGGGCAGTTGCTTCTCGGCGGCGGCCCAGGCGAGAACGACCTCGACGGCCAGGCGGGCGTGCGGGGGAGTCTTGACGGTCCACTCAAGACCATCCGAAGTGAGTTCCGGGACCTGGTGGACGCCTTCGAGCAGCGGGCACAATGCGGTGGGCGGGCTGTCTCCGCGCACTACGTCCCGCAGGATGTCCCGCGTTTCACGCAGCAGCGCCAATTCCGCGAGGCTGCCTTCGCCGTCGTGCTCCCGCGCCCAGCGTCTGCCTCCGGCCGGATCGCCGAGCGCGTCCTGTTCCTCGCCGTTGACCAGTGGCCTGCTGTTGAGCAGGTCCAGCAGCGTGTCCATCGGGTGCCGCTCCCTTCCGACTAACCAGATCGAGTCGTTTGACAGGTTAGCTCACTCGTGCTTGCATGACGAGAAGCTAACCGGATCAAACACGTGAAGGGGTTAGAGAATGCGCTCGGTGCACCACCGGACCGCCACCGTCGACGGCCATGAGATCTTCTACCGCGAAGCCGGCGCCGCAGACGCCCCCGCGATCGTCCTGCTGCACGGCTACCCGACCAGCTCGTTCATGTTCCGCGAACTCATCCCGCTGCTGGCCGACGACTACCACGTCATCGCGCCGGACCACCTCGGCTTCGGCCACTCCGACGCCCCCCTCGTCGAGGACTTCACCTACACCTTCGACGCCCTCACCGAACTCACCTCCGGACTGCTCGACCAGCTGGGCCTGGACCGCTACGCCCTCTACGTCCAGGACTACGGCGCCCCCATCGGATGGCGCCTCGCGCTCAAGCACCCCGAACGCATCTCCGCCCTCGTCACCCAGAACGGCAACGGCTACGAGGACGGTTTCGTCGAGTCGTTCTGGACCGACGTCTGGGCCTACGGGGCGAACCCCGGTCCCGACACCGAACCCGCCGTTCGCGCCGCGCTGAGCCTCGACGCCATCCGCTGGCAGTACGTGCACGGTGTGCCCGATCCGAGCCTGGTCAGCCCGGACACCTGGGAGCACGACTTCGCCCTCGTCTCCCGCGAGGGCAACGACGAGATCCAACTGGCGCTGTTCCGCGACTACCGGAACAACCGCCCGCTCTACCCGCTGCTGCACGAATTCCTGCGTGCCGGCGAGGTCCCGGTGCTCGCGGTGTGGGGCCGCAACGACGAAATCTTCGGCCCGGCGGGCGCGCGGGCCTTCGCCCGGGACGCCAAGGACGCGGAGGTGCATCTGGTCGACGGCGGTCACTTCCTGCTGGAGAGCCACCTGGACGTCGTTGCGGGTTACCTGCACGGCTTCCTCGGGCGGGTGCTGCGATGAGAGCCCGGTGGGGCCGCGTCGGATACCGGGCGAAGCACCCGGCCGCCGGTGGACCCGCACGGGCCGCACCGGCCGCAGGGGTGATCGGTTCCGTTCAGTTCTGTTCCAGGACGAATACGGCGCTGGTTTCCGGTGCCAGGGCCTCGAAGACGTGGGGGATGTCGCCGCGGTAGCTCACGTAGTCGCCGACGTCGAGTTCGACGGCCTGGTCGAGAGGCCCTGCCATCGCGCGTCCGGCGGTGAGGACGACGTGTTCGATCGTTCCCGGCAGGTGCGGTGAGGACCGGCGGGCTCTGCCGGGTTCGGCGCGGATCCGGTAGATGTCGCACTGCGCTTCCGGCGCGCAGGATGCGAGCAGTGTGGCCGTGTAGTCGGATTCCTCCGCGTGGGTGGGGCTCCCCTCGTCGGCGCGCAGGATGCGGATGGCGGGGCGCGGCGGTGTGACCAGCCGGCTGAACGGGACGCCGAGCGCCACGCTGAGCGCCCATACGGTCTCCACTCCCGGATTGCCCGTACCGGCCTCCAGTTGCGACACGGTGGCCTTGCTCAGACCTGCGAGGCGGGCGAGTTCGCTCAGTGACAGCCCCCTGCGCTGTCGCTCGCTGCGAACCGCGGCCGAAATCGCTGCGACGGGTGATGCCATGGGGGACGACTCCAGAGGCTTGTGGGTTCGACGCCGGCGTGGCCAGTGGCCCGGCA
>NZ_JBHZAV010000026.1:0-77820 GCF_042754445.1 Embleya sp. NPDC059213 | reverse complement strand
ACGCCGGCGGGGCTGATTTGGCCTCATGCGCCGGCCGGGCTGGTTCGCCTCAAGCGCCGGCGGGGCTGGGTTCGCCTCATGCGCCGGCGGGGCTGATTTGGCCTCATGCGCCGGCGGGGCTGATTTGGCCTCATGCGCCGGCCGGGCTGGTTCGCCTCATGCGCCGGCCGGGCTGGTTCGCCTCAAGCGCTGGCCGGGCTGGGTGGCCTCATGCGTCGGCGGGGCTGATTGCCTCAGGGGCGCGGGCTGATTTGGCTTGGGAAGTGTTTGGTCGGTGTTGGGGGTTGGGTGTGGGTCAGGGGTTGGTTTTGGGGGTGTGGGCGACCGTGGCCAGGGAGATGGTTACGTAGCGGGTGGCGATTTGTTGGGGGGTCAGGGGGCCTGTGGGGCGGTACCAGTTGGCTACGGCCTGGCAGCTCGTGATGACGGCGCGGCCGGCGTCGATCGGGTATGGGGTGGTGAACTCGCCCAGGGCCACGCCGTCTCGGACCGCGTCGTGCATCAGGGCTTCGAGTTCGTCGCGCATCGCGATGTAGCGGGCCCGGTTGTCGGGTTCGAGGCTGCGCATCTCGGTGTCCAGGAAGGCCAGCGGCGCGCGGTTCGCCATGTACAGCACGATGCACTCGACCAGTGCGGCGAACCGCGCGGAGGGTGTGTCGTCGGCCTCGGCGAGGGCGCCCCGACAGCGACCGAGTGCGGCGTTCATCGAGCCGATCAGCAACTCGACCAGCAGCGCCTGCTTGTTCCGGTAGTGGTAGTACAGCGCCGGCACCGTCACCCCCACCCGGCGGGCGATGTCGCGCACGGTCGTCCCGTGATACCCGTGCTCGTCGAACGCGGCGAGCGAAGCGGCCAGGATCGGCGGCAACGACAGCGGACCGTACGCGCGCCAATCGGTGTGGCCGTCGGCACGTAGGTCCGCCGCGAGTGGCTCCGCCATGGGTCCTGCTCCTGAATTCGCACACGGGCTCCGGCCGTTCCGAAGCACGTTCGTGTTGGTGGTCGGTGTGCCGACGGTCGTTCGCTCCGCGATCCGGCCGAACTCGGCCGCGCCGCGCGGGATTTCGGGCCGCCGCTCAGCCGCCGATCTGTTGCAGCGTCTTGACCAGTTCGGCGAAGCCGATGCCGACCTCGTCCAGCACGCGCAGCAGCGCGGGCGGCGGGTCGCCGATCTGCCGGTTGAGCGGACCCACCCGGCCCGGAACGCTCGCCAGGTCGCCGCCGCGGAAGCGCGACTCGGGGTCGGCCGGGGGACGTATCTGGTAGCTGCGCCAGTTCCGGGCGGGCCAGTTCAGCAGTGTCAGGTCGGGCGCGTGCCAGGCCATGAAGGCCCACCGGCGCTCGTTGCCGGCCTGGATCAGTACCGGCTCGCCGTACTGCGCCAGACGCGTCGCGGCCACCGCCGCGATCGGGACCGGGTTGCCGAACGAGCCGGTGATCCGCCAGATCCCGTCCTCGATGCCGGCGACCCAGCCGTGCGCGGCGAACTCCTCGATCGCGTCGGCGTACGGGCCGTCCTCGGCGGGTGCGGCCGGGACCGGCTCGGCGTCGTGGGAGGGGACGTACAGCGGCGCCGGCGACGGCACGGCCGGCGGAGTCGGGGCCGCTGTCGGAGTCGGGGCCGGCGGGCGCGGAGTCGCCAGCGGCGCGGGCGCCGTCTCGACCGGGCGCGGCGGCGCGACCGCGCGCACCGGTGCGGGTGTCGCGGAGCGCGGCTCGGGCGTGGGTTCCGGGCGGGCGGTGGGCCGGGTCTCGCTCGGTCGAGCGGCGGCGGCCGGGCTGTACGCGAAGACCACCGCGGAGTGCAGCACGCTGCCGTCGGCGCGGGTGACGCTGCCCCGCACGGCCGGCCCCTGGCCCGCCGCGGGCGGGAAGCCGGCGCTCGAGGCGCCGCTCGGGATGATGCCCAACTCCCGCCAGGAGCCCGGCGATCCGTCGGCCGAGGTGCTCACCGTGACCGGCTCGCGGGCGGCCTCGGCCAGCACCACGCGCAGTCCCGCGCCGTCCGCCCGGGCGCCGAGCAGTACGAGTTCGGCGCCGGCCGCGACGCCGCGCAGCGCGTCCAGGCCGGCGACCGAGGTGGTCCGGCCCTCGCCGAGCGACAGCGCCGGACCGCCGGCGGTCCGCACCGCGAGGTCGAGGCCGCCGCCGGCCGCCGCGGTGCCGGCGAACCCGGCGCGGGTCAGATCGGCGTTCCCGGTCAGCGCGAACCACCGGTCGCCGATCCGCCACTGCGCGAACCGGCCGTGTACCAGCTGCTGTTCGGGCAACACGAGCACCTCGGCGGGACGACCGCCGAGTGCGGTGCGCAACATCGCGCCGGTGTGGCCCGACCAGTTCTCGTGCACCCCCAGCAGCACCCGCGCGGGAGCCAGGCGGGCGATCAACTCGCGCAGCGTGTCGCCCGCCGGATCCACGGCCGGCGCGTACACGTGCAGTTCCTCCACCGGGCCGGCCGGCACCTGGTCCAGCAGCGAACGGTCGAGGTTGTCCAGCAGTCGTGCGTCGGGCCCGGGCGTCTCGTCCGCCAGGATGTGCCGCTCGGTCAGCAGCGCGGCGATCTCGCGCAGATACTCGCCCGCCCACGGGGCCATCGCGACCCCGGCCGCCTCGGGCAGCTTGTCCAGCCAGTCGGCGACATCGGCCAGCAACGCGTTGGACGCGTCGTCCTCGGTCTCGACCACCGTCCACAACCGGTCCTCGCCCGCCCAGCCGGGCAGTGCGGGGGTGCCGCCGCCGATCGCGATCCGGCACGCGTGCTCGCCGAGCAGTACGACCAGCTTGGCGCGCAGGCCACCGGGACACACCGTGGGCGCGTAGAGGTAGTCCAGACCCGCGCCGCGCACCTCGCGGGGGTCGTGCGCCTCCTGCGCGGCGTCCCCGAGGATCGCGACGCGGGCGGAGAGGCCGCGGGCGAGGGGGACGGCGACGCGCTCCAGGAAGGGCAGGTCGACGTTCAGGCCGAGGAACAGGGCCTCGTGCAGGGCGGCGCCGTCGGTGCGCTCGCGCCATTCCCGCAGGAGCGTGACGGGGGATGCGGATCGGGTGTGCTGCGACGCGGTCATATGTCGATGTCCAAGGTCGTTCGTCCCGAGGGAATGGCGTGCGGGTGCGGCTCGCGGAGGTGGTCGGTGGAGCCTTCGACACGGTTTCGATGGTAGGCCCGGTCGCGGATCGGTGGCGGCCGGCCGACGCCCGATCGAGCGCGCCTCGGAGCGGCGCCGGTCGGCGTGCGGGCCGCGCGGGTCATCCGAAACCACCTTCCTCGTCGCGAGGATCATCGCAGGAGTCGGCGTCGGCGATGGCCGAGGACCCACGTTGTGGGCACCACCCGGGCGCGCGGCACCCCCGTGTTCTTGTCGCAGACCCGACTGCCTGAGATATTAGTCCCAGCCGGCATGGGAGTGTCCGGTCCCGTCGGGATCGACACGCGGGTCGTCGGATTCCGTGAACCGGTCGCGGCACCGGCTTGCCGATCTTCGCCGATCCTCGTCGCCGAGCGGAATACGGCCCGGATCCGAGGAGAATCCGGACATGACGCCGAGCCCGACAGCGCGTACCAAGAGCCGGACCGCCCTCGCCCGGGAGACGATCCGAGGCCGCATCCTGCGCCTGGAGATGCCGCCCGGGACGGTGTTCAGCGAAGGGGATCTGGCCACCGCCCTGGACATGGGCAAGACGCCGGTGCGCGAGGCGCTCAATCTGCTCACCCACGAGAGCCTGGTCGCGGTCGCGCCGCATTCTGGCTACCTGGTCATGCCGGTCACCCTGCGCGACATCCGGGAACTGCTCGAACTGCGGCTGACGATCGAGACGTTGGCGGCCCGACTGGCGGCCGGCCGGCGCGATGCGGAGGGGCTGCGCGGCTTGCCCGAGGCGGCGCGGGCGTGGCGGCGCACGGTGCTGGCCGGCGGGTCGACGGCGGGGGGGACGTCCGGGTCGGCTCCCGGGGCGGCACCCGACGCGCGTCCCGCTGCGGATCTCGATGCGACGTCCGGGCCGGCGGCGGGGGCCGGGGGGCGTGTGGGGGCCGGGTTCGCGTCCGTGCCGCTCGGGTGGCTGGGGTTCGGCGCCGCGCTCGCCGAACGGGCCGGCAACGGGCGGGCGGCCGAGATCGAGGACTACGTGCTGCGCCACCAGTTGCGCCACCTGTGCCTGGCCGCCGTACTCGGCGAGCCGACCTGGCCGGCACCCGACCACGGGCCGCTGAGCGCGGCACTGGCGGCGGGCGACCAGGACGGTGCCGCCGCCGCCGTCGAGGACGGCATCCGGGCACTGGGCGCGGCCGTGTTCGGCGCCTTGGTGCCGCCGGTCGCCGCGCATCTGGGCCGCGGCAACGGCGACGGCTGCGCCGCCGAGCTGCCGGTCGACCTGCTCGACCTGGACCTGGGCACCCTGCTTCGCGCCGGGGCCCGCTGAGTCGTCGCCCGCCGAGCCGGCGCCCGTCGAGTGCCCGCCCGCCGAGCCGCCGGCCGGGGCCGGGTCGGGTACGGGCGCCGCCGCGCGTCGGTGCGGCGATCGGGTCCGGTCACGGTCCCGACGCGGAGCCGGCGATGTTCACGTCCAGGAGCGCGTCACTGGAGAGCAACGTGTCCAGCACCCGCTCGCGGCATCCACTCAGCCGGGTGTGCACCGCGTGCCGGGCCGCGTCCGGGTCGCCCGCCGCGAGCGCGTCCAGCAGCGGCGCGTCGTCGCCGGCGATCGAGCGCGGATGCGGCCCGTCGGCGGCCACGCACAGGCGGAGCAGCCGATGGTGGGCGTGCAGGGTCCCGCCCAACACGCGGCGCAGATGTCGATTGCCCGCCAGCTCGCCGAGCAGCAGGTGCAGCCGGGTGTATCGGTCCAGCCACGCGTCCGTGCCCTCGACCGGCCCCGCGCTCCGTACCCACGCGCTCTCGCGGGCCATCGGCGCGGTCACCTCGGCCGGCCGCCGGGCCACCGCCCCCGCCGCCTCCTGCTCCAGCACCCGATGCAGGTCGAACAATTCGCGCGCGGAGCGCAGGGTGACCCGGGAGACCCGGTAGCCGCTGCGCGGAAGCACCTCCACGAAACCGTCCTCGGCGAGCAGGGCGAGCGCCTCGTGCACGGGCGTCTTGCTCATGCCCAGTTCGCCGGCCACCGCCTTCTCGGTGAATCGTGCGCCGGGCGCGAGTTCCAGGTGCAACACCCGACGCCGGACCTCCCGGTACGCCGAGCCGGTCATCGACCCGGGCCGGCCCTCGCCGCCGGTGCGGTAGCCGGGCGGACTCGCATTCGCCATGACGCTCCTCACTGCCCGGCCGCGTCCCGGGGGCGCGACGGGCGTCGATTCGGGGTCGGGTGCATCGGTCGACTCGGGGCATGCCGAAGGTCGACCCGTCGGTCAGTAGAAGTGCCGCAGCTCCGGCCACAGGCGCGACCAGGGTTTCGCCGTGCCCGCGCACAGTTCGACCACCGCGTGTTGTTCCTCGTTGTCGACGCCCATGCCGTTGTCCACCCGAGTGACCAACCTGCAGCCGACGAAGTCCCGATATCTTCTGGTGACTTCGCCCTCGCGCACGACCACGACCGGGCCGTCGGCGCGGTCCGGCGGCGGGCCCCAGTCGGCGAACGACATGTGGCCCGAATACGGCTTCGGCAGCCCTCGGGCGGGACCGTATCGGTCCAGTGCGCCCGCCTCGCCGTAGTTGCCCGCGAACAGCACCGCCCGGTCGCGTTGTTCGGCCGGGATCTGCACCCAGGCCACCGCCGCCGCGTCGGCCAGTTCGGGCCAACCGATCTGCTCGCCCTGTTCCGGGTTGATCCCGATCACCGCGTTCACCCGGCCGACCGGCAGCAACGGCAGCGAGATCACCGCGCTCGTGACGGTGGCGACCACGAGCATCGAGCCGACCGGCAGCCGCCGACCCGGTCGGGACGCGGCCCATCGCACGGTCGGCTCGCAGCCGGCCGCGACCAGCACCAGGAGCAGCGGCAACGCGTAGTACGACTTGCCGCCGGAGCCGATCACCAGGACGCACAGGACCAGGTATCCGGGCAGTATCGAGCGAGCCCAGCGAAGCTCCGCCGAACGCCACAACCGCACCCCGCCGGCCACCCAGATCGGCACGAACAGCGGTGACAGGTAGGCGATTTGCAGCGGGACGAACAAGATCCGGTTCTCCACGCCGTCGTCCGTGCTGATCCCGCCGGCGACGGTGAACTGCGGCCAGTCGTGGCCGGCCTGCCAGATCAGGCCGGGGGCGCTGAGCAGGACCGCGACCGCGACGCCGGCCCCGAGCAGGCGGCTGCGCAGCACCTCGCGCGGGCCGACCGCGAGCAGCCCGACGAGCAGGGCCACCACGAGATAGCCGACCAGGTACTTGTTCAGCATCGCGCCGCCGACGGCCGCTCCCACCGCGAGCCACCAGCGCCCGTCGCCGGTGCGCAGCAGCCGCAGCAGGAACCACGCCACCAGGAGCCAGGCGAGGATGTCCAGCGTCGCGGTGGACCACAGGTGGCCGACGCCCAGCACGATCCCGGAGGTGGCGGCGCAGGCCGCGGCGAGCAACTGGCCGGTCCGGCCGCTTCCGAACTCGCGTGCCATCAGCGCGACGACCAGGACGGTCGCCGCGCACGCGAGCGCGGCGAATATCCGCAGGTCCTGCGGCTGGTCCCCGAACAACTCGCCGGACGCGCGGGCGAGCAGCGGCGTGAGCGGGGGTTGGTCGACGTAGCCCCACGCGAGATGTCGGCCGGCCACCACGAAGTACAGCTCGTCGCGATGGAAGCCGTAGCGCCCGGACAGTGCCACCTGCACCGCGAAGACCGCGATCATGATCAGCACGATCGGTCGCTTCGCGAGCGGCGGCAGCGCGGGCGGTACCGGTGCGGGGAGCAGCGGTTCGGCCGACGTGCGTTTCTCCACACGGCTCATTCCGTCATGGTGCCGGATCCGGGGTCGGTACGGCAGAGACTCGCGTGCGGGTCCATACAACGAGTCGGGATCGAATTCCGGGGTCGACGGCCTCGATTCGGCGGAACCCGAGATGTCCGTTTGCCGGCGCCGTGACCGAATCCGGCCCACGGCGTCGATCGGGGGTGGCCTGCCATGGGCACGCGGGGTTCGGATCGCCGGGTCGCCGCCCGGTATCGGCTGCACGAACAGCTCGGCGCCGGGGCATGGGGGTGGTGCGGCGGGCGACCGACGAGCTGCTGCACGTCGGGGTCGCGATCAAGCAGGTGAGCATCGGCCGCCGGTTGCCGGAGGCGGAACGCGAGCAGTGGGTGGCCTGGGCCATGCGGGTGGCCCGGCCGAACCGATTCCGGGTCTGTCGGCCAAGGACCCGGCCCGGCGCCCGGACGCGGACCGGCTCCGGACGCGGACCGGCTCCGGGAACTGCCCGCGGCGAACGTGCCGGACAGCGGCGCACGCGACATCGCCCGACGCCCGGCCGCCCCCATCGCGCGATCGGCGGGTGCCGAATCGACGGCCGAGGAGCCCGCCTCCGTCGAACCGCCGGCGCCGACCGGGCCCGCGTCGCCGCCGTCGGTCCCGGGCGCGTCGGCCGTGACCCCACTGCCCGGCGCGCCGCCCGGCCCGGCCGGCCGTGCGGGGGCCGGCTTCGGTGGGGGCACGAGCGGACCGGCCGAGCCCGCCGAGCAATCGACCGGTCCGCTCGGGCCGTGCTCACCAACTCCCTTGTCGTGTAAGGGAGATAACCCGACCACACCCGAAATCCCGACACCCGCGACGGGCCCTTCTGCTGCTACGGTGACTCCCGACCGTCCGGACGGTCCGGGCGATTCGGGAGCGGGAACGGGGGCGCGCCGGTGCGCGATCGACTACTGGACGCGGTGGAGCGAATACTGGTCCGGGACGGTGTGGAGGCGGTCCGTCTGGATGCGGTGGCCCGTGAGGCCGGCGTCAGCAAGGGCGGCCTGCTGCATCACTTCCCGAGCAAACAGGAACTGGTACGCGGCGTGGTCGAGCGGCTCGCCGACCGGTTCGACGAGGTGCTGCCCGAACCGGGTTGCCCACCGGGTGCGTTCACGCTGGCCTGGCTGGACGCGAGCATTCCCGGGCAATCCCCGACCGGGGACCGCAGCGGTATCGACCGCGTACCGCTCGCGCTGGTCGCCGCGGCCGGCGGCCCCGAGGTGCTCGGGTGCCTGCGCGAGCGATACGCGCACTGGCAGCGCCGCCTCGCTCGGGACGGCCTGGAACCGGCCGTCGCCGACCTGGTTCGGATGGCCGTGGACGGCTGGTGGATGGCCCGGTTGCTCGACCTGGGAGTCCCGCACGACGAAGCGCACAACGATCTGCGGGCCCGGTTGGTCGAGTTGATCCGCAGCAACGGCGGCGCACCGTGATCGCGGGCCTGCCGGTCGACGGTGTCGCGGTGCCCCACCCGAGTGGCGGAACGAGCCGTGGGTAGCACGTCCGAGCGCCGGCCCGGCGCCGGCCTGATGTGCTTCACCCGGGTCTCGATGACCATCGCGGACGTGGGCTTCCTGCTCTACTGGACGGTCACTCTGTTCGCGCTGATCCCGGCCGAGTACGCGTACAAGGACTACGCCGATCCGGTGATCAGCGACTGGAACTACTCGTTCGTGTTGCTCGACCTCGCCGCAGGGCTGACCGGGCCGGCCGCGCTGTGCCTGGGCCGGCGCACCGCGACCGGCAACGCCCATCCGCTGATGCTGATCTCGCTCGTTTTGACCAGCACCGCGGGCCTCCAGGCCGTCGCGTTCTGGGCGCTGCGCGGCGACTTCGCCCTCGAATGGTGGGCGCCGAACCTGTTCCTGCTGCTGTTCCCACTTCCCGCGATCACCGTGCTGGTACGACGTACGGCGCTCGTCGGGCCCTGAGCGACCCGGGTAACGTCGCGGTGCGAGGCGCGGCCGGCCTCGCACCGCGACCGCACTCCGCCCCCGCCTCGCCCGAGGAGACCACGACGTGTCCAAGACCCCCGAGATCGGTGCCCCGGCACCGGACTTCACCCTCGACGCGGTTCACCTGACCGACGGCGAGGCCCGCCGCGAACCGCTGACCCTGTCCGGCCAACTCGGCCGTCCCCTGGTGCTGGCCTTCTACCCCGGCGACGACACGGCGGTCTGCACCAGGCAACTGTGCTCGTACTCCTCCGGCTTCGAACAGTTCGTCGACCTGGATGCCACCGTCTGGGGCATCAGCCCACAGGACCTGGACAGCCACGAGAAATTCGCCCGCAAGCACAACCTGCGGATGCCCCTGCTCGCCGACACCGACCACAGGGCGATCGACTCCTACGGCATCGGCCTGGGCAGTAACGCCCTCCGTCGAGCCGTCTTCATCATCGACGCCCAGGGCATCCTCCGTTGGAAACACGTCGCCCTGGTCGGCCTCACCTACCGAGGCATGGACACCCTGACCGCCCAACTGAAACTCCTGCGCGGCTGAGCGACGGCGCCCGGATGCCGGGTGTTCAGAAGTTCAGGGGTTGGATGAACGTGGGGGCGCCCTCCGAGGGACCGCCGCTGATCAGGCCGACGCCGGTGGAGCCGATGTGGACCGGGCCGCCGGAGTCGCCGGCGGCGCCGGACTGGGTGCTGCGGACCAGGCCGGTGACGGCGCCCTCGGGGTAGTTGACGGTGACGTCGACGGCGTCGACGGTGCCGCACCGGGTGCCGCTGGAGGCGCCGGTGGCGCAGATCCGGTCGTGCAGTCGGGGTTTGGCGAAGCCGGTGATCCTGGTGGTGGAGTTGCCGTCGACGATGTCGCCGGCCAGCGGCAGGCCCTCGGCCGCGGGGATCACCGCCCAGTCGGCGTCGGGAAAGCGGTACTGGCCGACGGTGCCGATCAGGGAGCCGGTGCCGTCGTACCAGGTGGACGCGTCCCGGGCGCAATGGCCCGCCGTGGCGGTCGTGTTCGGGCGGTAGCCGTTGAAGCCGGCGGTGCAGATGAAGACCGTGCCGGTGAGCCCGCTGTAGATCGTGCTGCCGCCGTGGAACCCGTTCGGGGGGCGGGAGTTCGGGTCGGCGGCCGGGCCCCGGGCCAGCCGGGGGCGGATCGCCGCGCCGAGGTGGACGATGTCGACCGGCGCGGGCGTCAGTCGGGCGGTGGCGAGGAAGTTCGAGGTGGCCGGGTCGGCGGCGCCGCGCAGCATGCCGATGGTGAGTGTGCAGCGCTGGTGATCGACGTACCAGTACTGGCCGGCGCCGGCCAGGCCGTCCAGCGCGAGGCCGTCCAACCGGTGCTGGAGCGCGCGCAGTTGCTCCAGTCGGTCGACGAGGCAACCGGCGGCGGGCGGGTCGGCCGCCGCCGGTCCGGCCTGGGTGCTCAGCACGAGCGCGGCCGCTGCGGCCATCGACAACATCGAACGCGTCACGGTGGTCCGCTTCATGCCGGACACCGTACGGACCGACGCCCGGCGGAGGGCGGCCCACCGCGCCGGCGTCACCCGAACGGAGGATGCGATCCCCGCACGAGCACCGCGCCTTCGCGGCCGGGCGTGACGTGCGCCACCCGGGCGGATGGCGATCCGTACCGTCTTGCGCAACTCATGGAAGGTAAGGCTAACCTAAGCACGACCCCGGGGGTCGTGCCGAGCCCGACCCCCGTCCTTACTCGTGCCCGGAGCCCCACATGCCCTCATCTCATCGCTCGCTCGCGACCGCCCGGCGGCGCGTGGTTCGGCTGCTCGCCGTGGCGGGGGCGGCCGGATTGCTGCTCACCGGGTGCGGTTCCGACTCGGACTCCAAGTCGGACACCAAGCCCGCCGCGAACCAGAGCGGCGCCGCGCCGGCCGCCGGCGACTCGGCCGGCGGCACCCGCACCGTCAAGGACGCGACCGGCACCGCGGTCCAGGTGCCGGCGAGCCCCAAGCGCGTCGTGGTGCTCACCCAGGAGGACCTGGACGCGGTGCTCGCGCTCGGCGTCAAGCCGGTCGGCATCACCAACGGCCAGGGCCTGGACAAGCCGCCCGCCTACCTGACCGACAAGGTCAAGGGCATCGAGGTGGTCGGGAACCTGCTCCAGCCGGTGATGGACAAGGTGATCGCGGCCAAGCCGGACCTGATCCTGGCCGGCGACATGCAGGACGAGCAGGTGCTCAAGCAACTCCGCAGGATCACCCCGGCGACGCTGGTCACCATGGCCCCCACCGACGACTGGAAGTTGTCCTTCCGCGGCATCGGCAACGCGGTCAACAAGCTGGACCAGGCGAACAAGGTGATCACCGACTACGAGGCCAAGGCGAAGAAGACCGGCGAGGACCTGACCGCGAACAAGGGCGCCGCGGTGAGCATCGTGCGCTGGAACCCGAACGGCCCGAGCTGGATGGAGAAGCGCCAGTTCGCCAGTGGCGTCGCGCTCGACATGGGGCTGACCCGGCCCAAGGCGCAGGACAAGGACGGCAACGCGCACACTCCCGCGTTGAGCCTGGAGAAGATCGCCGAGATCGACGGTGACTGGCTGTTCCTGGGCACGCTCACCGCGGACGGCGCGAGCGCGCTCAAGGAGGTCCAGGAGAAGCCGGCGTACAAGGAGTTGAACGTGGTCAAGAAGAACCACGTGGTCACCGTGGACGGTTCGGTGTGGTCCACCCGAGGCGGTCCGCTGGCCGCCGACGTGGTGCTCGGCGACATCGCGAAGGCGCTGTCCGCCACCTCCTGATCCGCCGCCGTCCGACCCGCCGGCATCGGCCGCGACCGGCCCCGGGACGCGCAACGCGCCCCGGGGCCGCCGCCGTTGCGGGCCCGCGTCCGTCCGACCGCCCCGTTCGTCCTCGCGCAGAAAGCCGACCATCATGGACACCCCGATCCTGCACGCGCTGACCGAGGCGGTCGCCGCCGGCCGAGCCGACGCCGGCGCCGAGTTCTGGGCCCGGGTCGAGGCGGTCGGCGCCCCGTTGGTCGAGCCGGATCCGGCCGACCCCGGGCAGCGCCTGGTCACCTTCGTGTGGCGGGACGACCCGACGGCGCCCGCCCGGGACGTGCTCGCGCTGCTGCACACGTTCACCGACCGGGACCGGCACGCGGGTGATCTGACGCCGCATCTGATGCGCCGACTGCCCGGCACCGACGTGTGGGCGCTCACCCATCGGCTGCCCGCCGACCTGCGCGCGTCGTACCAGTTCTTCGTCGGCACCGGGGCTCGCGCGCAACTGCTGCGCACCGATCGGGCCGCCTGGCTGGGCGTGTTGGACGGCGCGGTGCCCGACCCGTACAACCACGCGCCCACGCTGGCCGCGCGGGACGGCCGCAATCCGTCCTCGGTGCTGGCGCTGCCGGACGCGCCCGCGCAGCCGTGGGTGCGCCGCCGGCCGGGCGTGCCGCGCGGCTCGCGTCTGGACACCACGGTGGCCGGACGCCGGGTGAGCGTGCTCGTACCCGCCGGCGTCCGCCCGGAGCCCTTCCGGGTCGCCGTATTCCTTGACGGCGAGGTCTGGGGCTCGGTGCTCGACATCGGCGACACGCTGGACAACCTGCATGCCGAGGGCCGGATTCCGCCGACCCTCGCGCTGCTCGTGGACACCATGGGTCGGGATCGGCGGATCGCCGACCTGACCTGTAGCGAGGCGTTCGTGGATTGGTTGGCGGACGTGTTGTTGCCGTGGGCCGGTCGGCACTACGGGTTCGACCCCGATCCCGCGCACACCGTGGTCGTCGGCCAGAGCGCGGGCGGCCTGACCGCCGCCTTCGCGGCCCTGCACCGGCCGGACCGGTTCGGCAACGTGCTGTCCCAGTCCGGGTCGTTCTGGTGGCCCGACCCGGACGAGGGCAACGACGGCCCCGAGTGGTTGACCCGGCGGTTCGCGACGACCGAACGGCTGCCGATCCGGTTCCACGTCGAGGTGGGGTTGCTGGAGTGGATGCTGGTCGCCGAGAACCGACGCCTGCGGGATGTCCTGCTCGAACGCGGCTACCCACTCACCTACACCGAGTTCGACGGCGGCCACGACTACGCCTGCTGGCGCGGCGGGCTCGCCGTCGGACTCGTCGGACTGCTGTCAGCCTCGGCCGGAGGCTGAGGCGCCGGCCGCCTCGGGGTCCGGGTCGGTGGCCCGCCCCGGACGGTTCGGCGCCGGGCCGGGGTCGGTGGCCGCTCCCGCGTGGTTCGGCTCCGGGTCGGGGTCGGCGGTCGGTTCCGCGTCGTCGTCCCCGAACGGCGGTGGAGCCGGCGCCTCGCGGGGCAACCGCAGCGCGAACACCGCACCGATCGCGACCAGTACGGCGGTGACCCAGATCGCCGCGCGGTACGGCCCGGGCGAACTCGCGTCGTGCCCCGACCCGCCGCCCGCCTCGATCACCGCGGCGCCGACCGCGATCCCGAGCGAACCGCCCAGCGTGCGCACGATGGTGAATAGGGCCATCGCGTGGCCCATGTCCGGCGGCTCGATCTCGCCGAACCCGGCGATCTGCACGGTCAGCACGGCGGTGCCCAGCACCAGCCCGACGGCGAACATCAACACCCGTACCGCCCAGGCGTTGTCGGCGACCCCGGGCAGCGCGAGCGCGCCGAACACCAGCGCGGCCGACAACAACGCGGGCGTGGCCAGCCGCCGAGGGCCCAGCCGGGGCAACAACCGGTCGACCACCTGGGACGCGAACATCAGCCCGACCGCCTCGGGGAAGACCCCCAGGCCCGCGTCCAGCGCGGAGGCGCCGAGCGCCGCCTGGTACAGCAGCGGGAAGACGAACAACACGCCCATCAGCCCGGCCGAGGTGAGCAGGGCCAGCGCGCCGGCCGCGCCGAACGCCCGATCACTCAGCAGTCGAAGTCGCAACAACGGTTCGGCGGAGCGAAGTTGGTGGGCGACGGCGACCACCAGCAGGACCAGGCCGAGGACTCCCGAGACCGCGATGGCCGGCGAACTCCAGCCCTGCGACGGCCCGAAGCCGAGCGCGTAGGTGAGCAGCCCGAGCGTCGGCGTGGTGAGCCAGAACCCGATCCGGTCGAACGGCCCGCGCACTCCCTCCCGATGCTCGCGCAGCCCGAACAGGCCGAGCAACACGGCGGCCGTGCCGATCGGCACGTTGACCAGGAACAGCCAGTGCCAGGACAGGTGCTCGGTCAGGAACCCGCCCAGCGGCGGACCCAGCGCGGGCATCAGCGCGGTCGGCACGATCAACCACTTGGCCAGCTTCATCCGCTCGTGCGGCGCGAACGCGGTGAACAGGATGGTCATCCCGACCGGCGTCAACAGCCCGCCCGCCAGGCCCTGTACGACGCGGGCCAGCACCAGGGGGACCAGGTCCCGGGACAACCCGCAGGCGGCCGACGCGGCGGTGAACACGGCGAGCGAGCCGAGGAAGACCCGCTTGGTACCGAAACGATCGCTCAACCGCCCGGCGACCGGCAGCGCGACCACCAGGGCGACCAGGAACGCGATTTCCACCGTGTTCGCGGCCACCGCGGGCCGGTCGAAGTCCTCCGCGATGGTCAGCAGCGCCGGATTGACGATCGTCGAATCCAGGCCGTTCATGCACATCGCCGCGGTGTAGACGACGATCACGACCCACCCGGCGGCACGCTTGGCGGTCGCCGGTGCCGCCGGTGCCGCTGGTGTCGTGGGTGCGGCCGGTTCGGGGTGGTGCGCGGTCACCGCGCGGCCGGGCCGAGGTCGGTCCAGTGCCCGGTGACCCAGTCCAGCGCCGCCGAGCGCGCACACGGCCCGTGCACGCCGGTCCAGCCCTCCGGCACGGCGGCGAAGTCGGGCCACAACGAGTGTTGCCCGAGGTCGTTCACCAGCACCAGGAAGTCGCCCGTGTCGTCGTCGAACGGGTTCGGCGGGGTGTCGTGGTCACGAGGGGTCATGGGAGTGGCTCTCCAACTCGGTGAGGCGGTCCCGGACCACACGCGCGATCTGCGCGATCGGGCCGGGCAGGGTCATGTCCTTGTGTGAGCAGGCCACGTTCGTGTTGTCGATCCGACCGCTCACGTACGGGGCCCAGGTGTCGGGGGTGAGGGTCTCGTCGATGGTGTCCACGGTGGCCCGGAAGAACAGCACGTCGCCGCGGAACACCCGGTGGTCGAAGCCGCGGACCAGGTGATTGGTGTTGAGGTAGATGTCGTTGAGCGCCTCGATCGTGGCCTCGTCCAGCCCGGCCAGCGGGCTGCCCTCGCGGCGCAACACCGCGATCACCTCGGCGAGTTCGAGGGGCGCCCCGGCCAGGATCTCCGGTCCGTAGCCGCCCATGGTGAGCAGCGCCTCCAGCGCCTCTGCCAGATCGGGCACGGGCAACTCGCGAAAACCCTCGGCCGGATACGCGTCCAGGATCGCGAGCAACTCCACCTCGTGGCCCGACTCCTGGAGCCGGGTGGCCATCGCGTGCGCGATGATTCCGCCGGTCGACCAGCCGAGCAGCCGGTACGGGCCGTCCCCGTGCACCTCGCGCAGCCGGTCGACGTAGTGCGCGGCCAATTCCTCCAGCGTCTCGGGCAGCGGCTCGCCGGCGGTCGCCGGGCCCACGCCCTGGGCCTGGAGGCCGTACAGCGGCATTTCCGCCGGCAGGTTGCGGATCAGGCCCGCATAGCACCAGGACAGACCGCCGGCCGGATGCACGCAGAACAGCGGCGCCCGCTCCCGGTCCGCCGCCGCCGACCCGGCGGGGCGCAGCGCCAGCAGCACGTCCAGCGCGTCGGCGCGTTCCGTCGCCTCCAACGCGGCGTCCAGGCCGGCGGCAGTGGGCGCCTGGAAGATCGTGCCGATACCCACGTCCGCGCCCAGGGCCGACCTGATCCGCCCGGCCAGTCGCACCGCGAGCAGCGAATGCCCGCCCAGGTCGAAGAAGTTGTCGTGCACACCGACCGAGGGCACCCCGAGCACGTCGGCGATCAACGCGCACAAGCGTTCCTCGCGCGGTCCGCGCGGGGCCCGACCGGCGGTGCTCGCGGCGGTGTGTTCCGGGCGTGGCAGCGCCTTGCGGTCCAGCTTGCCGTTCGCGGTCAGCGGCAGTCGGTCGAGCACGACCACGGCCGACGGCACCATGTGCGTGGGCAGGGTCGCGGCGGCGTACTCGCGCAGGGCGGGCCCGTCCAGGGACGGCGCGGCGACCACGTAGCCCACGAGTCGTTTGTCGCCGGGAGTGTCCTCGCGCAACACCACGGCCGCGTCGAAGACTTCCGGATGGGCCGCCAAGACCGCCTCGATCTCGCCGAGTTCGACCCGGAAGCCGCGAATCTTGACCTGCTGGTCGGCCCGGCCGAGGTAGTCCAGGGTGCTGTCCGCGCGGCGCCGGGCCAGGTCGCCGGAGCGATACATCCGGGCCCCCCGCTCGCCGAACCGGGCCGCGTGCGGATCCGCCACGAAGCGGCCCGCGGTGAGCGCGTGCCGACCCAGATAGCCGCGCGCGAGGCCCTCGCCGGCCACGTACATCTCCCCGGTCACCCCGGGCGGGACCGGCTGGAGCCGATGGTCGAGCACATACACCCGCAAATCAGGGATGTTCACCCCGATCGTGCTCGCCGTGCCGGCGGCGGCCGACGCGCGGTCCAACGGGTGGTAGGACACGTGCACCGTGGTCTCGGTGATGCCGTACATGTTCACCAACCGCGGCGCGTCGTCGGCGTGCCGCTCGTACCAGTCGGCGAGCCGGGCCGGCTCCAGCGCCTCGCCACCGAAGACCACGTAGCGCAGCGCCAGTTCGCGCCCGGGGCGCTCCCGATCGGCGGCCACCAGTTGGTGGAACGCGGACGGTGTCTGGTTGAGCACGGTGACCCGCTCCCGGGCGAGCAGGTCGAGGAACTCGGCCGGATCGCGGCTGACCAGGTGCGGCACCACGACCAGCCGGCCACCGAACAGCAGCGCGCCCCACAGTTCCCAGACCGAGAAGTCGAACGCGTAGGAGTGGAACAGGGTCCAGACGTCGTCCGGACCGAAGCCGAACCAGTGGTCGGTCGCGGTGAACAGTCGGGCCACGTTGTGATGGGTGACGGGCACTCCCTTGGGCTGACCGGTGGATCCGGAGGTGTAGATCACGTACACCGGATCGCTCGCCCGCAGCGGGCGCTTGCGCTGGTGCTGACCCAGGTCCGAACTCGGATAGGCGTCCGCGTCCTTGCCGTCCACCGCGATCCGGGGCAGGTCGTGCGCGGGCAACCGGCGGGCGGTCGCCGAGTCGGTGAGCAGGACGACGGGCTCGGCGTCGTCGAGCATGTAGGCGAGCCGATCGGCCGGGTAGTCCGGGTCGAGCGGCAGGTAGGCGGCGCCCGCCTTGGCGACCGCGAGCAGGGCCACCACCAACTCGGGCGAACGCGGCAGCGCGAGCGCGACGATGTCGCCGGGGCCGATGTCCCGGGCGACCAGTAGCCGGGCCAGGCGGTTGGCCCGGGCGGAGAGTTCGGCGTGGCTCAGCGACAGGCCCGCGCAACTCACCGCGATCCGCTCGGGATGCGTCCGGGCGGCCTGTTCGTAGCGGGCGACCAGGGTGGCCGACGCGGTCGCCGTGGCGGTGGGGCCGGCGTTCCACTCGACCAGGGCGCGGTGCCGCTCGGCCTCGTCCAGCAGCGGCAGCGCGTCGATCGGCGCGTCCGGGTCGGCGACGGCGGCGGTGAGCAGCGCGGCGAGTCGCCGGGACAGGCCCAGCACGGTGGCCCGGTCGAACAGGTCGGTGCGGAACTCCACGAACCCGCCCACGCCGCGCCCGGGTTGCTCGCCCACGTTCAAGGTGAGGTCGAACTTGGCGGTCCCGGACGGCACCGCGGTCATCCGCGCGGTCAGCGGGCCGAGCGCGAACTCGGTGTCGGGCAACGACTGCCACGCGATCAGCACCTGGAACAGCGGGTGCCGGGCCGGCGAGCGCGGCGGATTGAGCTCGTCCACGACCCGGTCGAACGGCACGTCGGCGTGGTCGTACCCGGCCAGGGTCGCGGTGCGCACGCGGTCCAGCAGTTTGCGGAAGCTCGGCGCGCCGGAGGTGTCGGCGCGCAGGACCAGGGTGTTGACGAAGAACCCGACCAGGTCGGCGGTCGCGTCGTCGTCGCGGCCCGCGACCGGGATGCCCAGCGGGATGTCGGTGCCGCAGCCGTGCCGGGTGAGCAGCGCGGCCAAGGCGGCCTGGACGGCCGTGAACACGCTGGTGCCGCTCTCCCGGGCCAACTCGGCGAGCCCGGCGTGCGCGGTGGCATCGAGGTGGAACGGCACGGTGTCGCCCGCGTACGAGGCAATCTGCGGGCGGGGTCGGTCGGTGGGCAGGTCGAGTTCGTCCGGCAGACCGGCGAGGGTGCGCTTCCAGAAGTCGAGTTGCCGGGCGGCCAGGGGGGTGGGCGAGGTGGGACCACCGAGCAGGCGGGCCTGCCACGCGACATGGTCCGGGTAGCGCACCGGCAGCGGCGTGAACTCCGGTGCGCGACCGGCGACCCGGGCCGCGTAGGCGGTGGCCAGGTCACGCGCGAGCGGTGTGGTGGACGCGCCGTCGCCGGCTATGTGATGCAACACCAGGACCAGCGTGTGGGTGTGCTCGTCGGTGCGGAACAGGGTGCCGCGCAGGGGAGGTTCGACCGCGAGGTCGAAGCGGTGGCGCACGGCGTCGGCGATCGATTCGCCCGGCGCGGCGAGATGCAGCTCGGGACGGGCCCGGTCCACGGTCAGGATGCGCTGGTAGGGCTCGCCCGTCTCGCACACCTCCCCCGACGAGTCTGCTGCGCCCGCCTCGCCCGGCGTGCCCGCCGCGCCCGCCTCGGCCGGTTTCGGCGCTTGGCTCGGTGTCTCCTCGTCACCGACCATCGGGTAGACGGTGCGCAGCGTCTCGTGCCGGGCCACGAGGTCGACCAGCGCATGTTCGAGCGCGGAGTGCTCCAGCGGGCCGGTCAGGGTCAGGACGAGCGGGATGTTGTAGGTCGGACTGGGGCCTTCGAGCCGGTACATGAACCACAACCGCTGCTGCGCGGCGGACAGCGGCAGCCGGTCGGCGGGATGCGCCACCGGCTCCAGCACCGGGCGCGATTGCGGCGCGCTCCCGGACCGGACGAGTTCGGCCAGGCCCGCCGGCGTCGGCCGGCGGAACACGTCGGCCAGACCGATCGGTGCCTCGAAACTCTCCCGGGCCCGGGCGGCCAGTCGCGCGGCGAGCAGCGAATGGCCGCCCAGCTCGAAGAAGTCGGCGTCTCGGGCCGGTTGTTCGGCCAATTCCAGGACGGCCGCGAACAGATCGCAGATGATCTCCTCGTGCAGTCCGCGAGGTCCCTCCCGCAGACCGGGCGCGCTCGACGCCGGGTCCGGCAGCGCGCGCTGGTCGATCTTGTCGTTGGCGGTGCGCGGCAGCGCGGACAACACGAGCACCGCCGCCGGCACCATGTGCTCGGGCAACCGGGCGGCCAGGTGGGCTCGGAGCGCCTCGGGCGCCGGAGCGCGCCCGGCGACGGGGACGACGTAGCCCAGCAGGCGCTTGCCGTGCGCCGCGTCCCGGGCGATCACCGCGGCCTGCGCGATGTCCGGGTGGGCGGCCAACACCGCCTGGATCTCGCCGGGTTCGATCCGGAAGCCGCGGATCTTGACCTGTTCGTCGGCCCGGCCCAGCAGTTCGAGGGTGCCGTCCGCGCGGCGCCGGGCCAGGTCGCCGGTGCGGTACATCCGGGCACCCGGATCGCCGTGCGTGGCGCCGAACGGGTCGGCGACGAACCGCTCGGCGGTCAGGTCGGGCCGGTTCAGGTAGCCGCGAGCCAGGCAGGCGCCGGCGATGTGAAGTTCCCCGGTGACGCCGACGGGGGTGGGGCGCAGCGAGGCGTCCAGGACGTAGGCGCGCGAGGCCCGGACCGGCCCGCCGGTGCCGTCCGGGCCCCAGAAGTAGGCGTCGACGGTGGTTTCGGTGGGTCCGTACAGGTTGATCGGTCGGCTGCCCGGGATCGCGGCGAGCCGTCGCCACAGCGGCTCGGCGACGCTCTCGCCGCCGACCACCAGCACGGCCGGGTGGTGCCGGTCGGGTGCGTCCAGGCCCTCGGCGAGCAGTGCCTCGGCGTAGGTGGGCGTCACGTCCAGGTAGTCGATCCGGTGTTCGTGCAGGTAGCCGAGCAGGGCGAGCGGATCGCGGTAGCCGGCGTCGTCGAGCAGGTGCAGCTCGTGGCCGTGCACCATCCACAACACCGGGTCCCACGAGGCGTCGAACGCGAACGACGCGCTGTGCGCGATCCGCAGCCGGGCGCGGCCGGTGCGCTCGACGGCGGGCGCGATGTGGTCGGTGGCGTGGCTCTCGTAGAGGTTGGCGAGCGAGGCGTGGGTGACCGCGACACCCTTGGGCCGGCCGGTCGAGCCGGAGGTGTGGATCACATACGCGCTCTGCCCCGGGCGGGGCGGCTGCGGGGCCCGATCCGGGCGCGCGGCCAGTCGGGTACGGGTGGCCGGATCGTCCAACAGCACGGTGGGGATGCTGTGTTCGGGCAGCGCCGCGATCGTGTCGGCGGCGGCGATCAGGCAGCCCGGGGTGGTGTCGGCGAGCACGTCGCGGATCCGCCGGGCCGGGTGGCCGAGATCGAGGAACTGGCAGACGCCGCCGGCCTTGAGTACGCCGAGGAGGGCGACCACGGTGTCCGCGCCCCGGTGCAGCGCGACGGCCACCGGGATCTCGGCGGTCACCCCGATCGCGATCAGCTCGTGGGCAAGGCGGTTGGCGGCCGACTCGATCTCGGCGAATGTGCGGGTGTCCGCGCCGGCGCGGACCGCGACGGCGTTCGGGGTGCGGGCGGCTTGGCGGGAGTACGCCTCGGGCAGGGTGAGGTCGGCGGGCGGTTCGGCGCGGCCGGCGGTGGCCCGGGCGACCTCGGCGGGGGTGAGCAGGTCGATCCGGCCGATCGGCCGCTCGGGTGCCTCGTGCAGCAGCTCGACGAGTGCGTCGAGGTAGCGCAGCACGCCGAGTTCGTGACCGGCCAGGTCGTCGGGGGAGTAGCGCGCGGGATGGGCGTCCAGATCGATGCGCAGGCCGCCGTCGGCGGTCGGGACCACGCCGACGGCCAGGTCGTCCACCGGGCCGGCGGCCAGGTTGTGCACCCGGCCCACGGCTTCGCCCAGGGCCAGGTCGCCTTCGAACGCCTTGATGTTGACCATCGGTCCGTACAGCGGGCGGCCCCGGCCCGACGCGCCCGGTTCGCGCAGCAGGTCCTCCTGGCGGAACCGCTGGTGACGGCGCACGGCGCGCAGTTCGAGCACGACTCGGCGCAGCAACTCGGGCGCGGTGTCCCGGGGTTGTACGCGCACTCGCAACGGCAGGATGTTGACCGTCATCGCCGGGGTGCGCAGTGCGGTGGGGCTGCGTCGATTCAGCAGCGGGAGGCCGAGCACGATCTCCCGGGCGCCGGTGGTGCGGTGCAGATAGCCGGCGGTGGCCGCGATGAGCAGTTCGGCCCAGGTGGCCCGGGCGATCGAGGCGGCCTCGGTCAGGCGCGCGGTGCGGGCCGGCGTGAGTTCGACGCTGCGACGCAGGATCGGGCCGGTGGGCAGGGGAGTTGCCGGTTCCCGGGTGAGGGTGACCGGTTCGGGGTGATCGGCGAGGCGATCGAGCCAGAAAGCGCGGTCGGTGTCGTACGCTTCGCTCCCTCGGTAGTCGGCCTCCTCCGCGACCAGTTGGCGCAGGGTGCCGAACGGGTTGGGGGTGGGCCGAACTTGGCGGGTGAGCGCGGTGTACGACTCGGCGACGCGGCGGTCGATCAGGGCGAGCGCGTAGGCGTCCACCGCGATGTGATGCACGCGCCGGTACCACCAGTGCAGTTCGTCGGCGAGCCGGAACACGGCGTGGGTGACCAGCGGGCCGGTGGTCGGGTCGACGGCGCGGGCCAGGTCGTCGTACAGCCACGCCCGGGCCTCGGCCGCCGGGTCCCGCGCGGTGCGCAGGTCGAGCAGGTGCACCGGGTGTTCGTGGTCGGTGACGCGTTGGGCCGGGGTGCCGTCGGTGCCGGTCACCACCAACAGACGCAAGGTCTCGGCCTCGGCGCCGACGCGGCGCAACACCCGGGCGAACAGCTCGGCGTCCAGCGGGCCGCGGATCTCGACCCGATCGCCGGTGTTGTAACCGGGGTCGTCCGGCATCAGGGCCTGCGCGTAGACGATGCCGGCCTGGGCGGCGAGCAGTGGCAGGCGGGCGGAGCCGGTGTCGGTCCCGGCGCCCGGGTGCGGGTGACCGGTACGGGCCGGCACGGGCGCCTCGGTCTCGGCGGGATCCGGAACGGTGGTCTCGGCCTGGTGGGGACGCATGGTGTGGAGACTCCCGGGGCGCGACGACGACAGACGGCACGTACCGGTCCCCGGCACGTGAAGTTAGGTAAGCCTAAGCTATCTTCCGGGGGTTCGTCAGGGTGCCCCCGGGACGAAGAAATCTCGATGAAGCGGAGCGGAACATGAGCGTGGCCGACGTGGCGGACCGACCGGCCTCGGATGCCGACCGGACCGCGATCCGCGACCGGGTCCGGGTGAACCGGGACGAACTGCTCGCCCTCAGCAGGCGGATCCACGCCCACCCGGAGCCGGCGTTCGCCGAACACCGGGCCGCGGCGTGGTGCGCCGAGCTGTTGCGCGCCCACGACTACGCGGTCACCGCGCCCGCGTACGGCCTGGACACCGCCTTCGTCGCGAGCATCGGCTCGGGCCCGATCACCGTCGCGATCGCCTGCGAATACGACGCGCTGCCCGGGATGGGCCACGCGTGCGGGCACAACCTGATCGCGGCGGCCGGCGTCGGCGCGGCACTCGCGCTCGGGCCTGTCGCGGACCGACTCGGGCTCACCGTGCGGGTGGTCGGCACGCCGGCCGAGGAGCGCGGCGCGGGCAAGGCGTTGCTCCTGGACGCGGGCGCGTTCGACGGCGTGGACGCGGCGATGATGGTGCATCCGTGCCCGTTCGAGGTGGCCGAGTTCCGCTCCTTCGCGCTCGGCACGCTGTCCGTGGAATACCTGGGCACCGCCGCGCACCCGAGCCTGAACCCGCACGAAGGCCGCAGCGCCGCCGACGCGCTGACGGTGGCTCAGGTCGCCCTGGGACTACTGGGACGGCAGTTGCCGGTGGACTGGCGCGTACACGGCATCACCACGGCGGCCGGCACCTCGCCCAACGCGGTACCGGAACGGGCCACCGCCGAATACGAACTGCGCACCACCGACGCGGCCCACCTGGCCGAACTGCGCACCCGCGTCGAGGCCTGCTTCCGCGCCGGCGCGCTGGCCATCGGCTGCGAGGTCCGGCTGAGCCGCCCGGAGCCGGACTACCTCGACTTCCGCACCGACCCCACCCTGATCGCCCTGTGGCGCGCCAACGCACGCGAACTGGGCCGCCCGGAACCGATCGAGCGACCCCCCTTCGCCTGTACCGACATGGGCAACGTCTCGCACGCCATCCCCAGCATCCACCCCGTCCTCGACATCACCGGCGGCACCTGCGGCCCCCACGAACCCGCCTTCGCCGAAGCCGCCATCTCCCCGGCCGCCGACCAAGCCATCCTCGACGCCGCCACCGCCATGGCCTGGACCGCCGCCGACTACGCCCTCCTCCGCCGGGGCGGCGGCACGGGCACCATCAGAGGTTGAGAAGCCTCGGCGCGGATCCGGCGCGGCGCACCGTCACTTTTCCGCTTTGCAGCGGCCGAATTCCACCCATCGTCCGCGACAAATTCACGGCTGGAATTGCCCCCTGGCGCTGCTGAATTTCGATTCCGGGTTTGTTGGCGTGGAACAACGGCTCCACGACGGTGCCCTACGAGTACGACAACGCCGGCAACCGGACTCGTGACGGGCCACGCACGGCGACCTACGACCAGCGCAACCGGTTGCTCGGCGATGGTGCGAGCACCTACCAGTACACCGCACGCGGCACGCTCGCGAAGAAGACCACAGCCGGCGGCTCGGCGTTCACCAACCTCACGTATGACGCCTTCGATCGGCTCACCGCCGACGGATCATCCACGTACACCTACGACAGTCTCGACCGCGTACTCACCTCCGGTGGAGGCAACTTCGGCTACAGCGGTACGGGCAACGACCTGGCCACCGACGGTGGTGACCTGTATGGCCGCGGTGCGAACGGCGACCTGGTCGGTATCCGCAACGGCAGCACCGGACAGGCCGACCTGGCGGTCGTCGACGAACACAGCGACATGGTGGCCACGTTCCAGCCGAGCGGCACGGCGTTGAGTCGGTCGGTGACATACAGCCCCTACGGCCAGGTGCTCGACTCGAGCGGACCGCGAACCAGCGAGGAGGGGCGTTGTCTGCCTGGATGGTGTGCCTCGCGGCCCCGACGCTCCCGTCCGACAGTCGGCCCGATGCCCGGACCGACTCAGTCCTCCCGACCTGTCGAGCGCAGGCGTTTGCCGATTCCGGTCAGGAAGGGTTCGTCGATCGCGGTGAAGTGTTGGTCGCGGACCATGTAGGTCCACGTCGAGGTGGGGCGTTGCACGTCGGAGCGTTCGAGGTCGAGGCCGGCGTCGGTGATGTGGGCGGTGTCGAGGCGGTCGGCTGCGGCGGACTGGGCGCGGGAGATCAGGGGGATGAAGGCGCGTTGGGTCTCGGCGTGGAAGGCTTCGAGGGGGTTCTGGCGGCCGAGGGCGCGTAGGTGGATGCCCTCGCGCAGGTCGGCGGTGCGGGCCAGGTGCTCGGTCCAGGCCGCGTCGAGGTCGTAGAGGAGGAGTTGCCGGGCGGCTTCGGCCAGGACCGATTCGCCTACCTCGTCCAGGAGTTCGGCCCAGCGGTCGGGGCGCAGGTCGGCCAGGACCCGGGCGGCCTCGTCGTCGTGCAGGACGCGCCGGCGCAGGTCGAGCACCTCTTCGCGTTGGAGCCGGAGTTGCTGGTTGTACCGCCAGGTGGTGCGGTGCCCTTCGAGCAGCGTGCCCTCGGCCACCCGCTGCACATGCTCGACGTAGCGCCGCACCGACGCGTCGCGGATGCGTCCGTCGTCCTCGACCCGGGCGGATCGGGGCGGCGGGTCGGACGCGTGCCGGGTGATCGATTCGTCGTCCAGGCTGGTCAGGAAGACCGAGGTGCCCGGGTCGCCCTGCCGGCCGGCCCGCCCGCGAAGCTGGTCGTCCAGCCGACGGGTGGGATATCTGCCGACGCCGACGACCAGCAACCCGCCCAGTTCGGCGACCCGTTCGTGGTCCTTCCCGTCCCGGCCGCCGAGCCGGATGTCGGTGCCGCGGCCGGCCATCTGGGTGGACACGGTGATCGCCCCCACCGCCCCGGCCTCGGCGATGATCGCCGCCTCCCGGCTGTCGTCCCGGGCGTTGAGCACCGCGCACTCCAGGCCCAACTCCCTTATCGCGGCCCCGATCTGCTCGGACTTGGCGACGTCGCGGGTGCCCACCAGGATCGGCCGGCCGGTGGCGTGCGCGTGCTCCACCAGGTCGATCAGCGCGGCGTCGCGGGCCTGTTCGTCGTCGTACAGCCGGTCCGGCTCGTCGACCCGCACACAGGGCACGTTCGGCGGCAGGTCGCCGGTCTCCAGGCGGTAGAACTCGCGCAGTTGCTCGGCCACGATCACCGCGGTGCCGGTCATCCCCGCCACGGTCGGGTAGCCGCCGATCAGGTCGGCGACGATCAACTGGTCCAACACCTCCCCGCGCGGCCCGACGACCAGGCCCTCCTTGGCCTCCACCGCCGCGTGCAGCCCGTCCGGCCAGCGTTGGCGCTGGGCCAGTCGGCCGCGGTTGGCGTCCACCAGGCGGATCCGGCCGTCCCGGACCAGGTAGTCCACGTCTCGGCGCAGCAACACGCTCGCGTACAGCGCGACGTTGATCTGCGAGAGCCGGGCGTCCATCCCGAGCGCGAAGAGGTTGTCCACGCCCAGGGTGCGTTCCACCTCGGTCACCCCCGCGTCGGTGAGGTGCACCGTCATCCCGTCCGCCTCGGCCGCGAAGTGCAGGCCGTCGACCAGGCCCGAGACCACCCGGGCGGCCTCCGCCTCGTCCGAGCCCGCGGCCACCCCGCCGGCCAGCACGAGCGGGATCCGGGCCTCGTCGATCAGTACCGCGTCCGCCTCGTCGACGATCGCCACGTCCGGCTCGGGCAACACCAACTCCGAGGCGGTGGTGCGCAATCGGTCGCGCAGCGTGTCGAAGCCCACCTCGCCGACCGCGACATGGACGACGTCCCGGGCGTAGGCGGCCTGCCGCTCCGCGTGGGTGGACGCCTGGGTCACATAGCCGGCTTCCACGCCCAGGAGTTCGTAGACGGGCCGCATCCACTCGGCGTCGCGGCGGGCCAGGTAGTCGTTGACCGACAACACGTGCACCCGCCGACCCTGGATCGCGAACCCGGCCGCGGCCAGCGCGCCGACCAGGGTCTTGCCCTCGCCGGTGGCCATCTCCACCACGGTGCCGCGCAGCAGGCCCAACACACCCAGGAGCTGTACGTCGAAGGCACGTTCGTCCAGGCCACGGTGGGCCGCCTCACGGCCCAGCGCGCACAGCTCGACCAGCGCGTCGTCGTCCCACGACGGCCGGGTCTCACCTTTCGTGTCGGCCCGACTCCGCAGCGCGTCCGCCGCAGCGCGCAACTCCGCGTCGGTCAGGGCGCGCAGTGCCGCCTCCCGCTCTTTGGCCCGGCGGACCAGCGGGCGCAGGCTCGTCGAGCCCACCGTCCCCGCTCTGCCCAGGAAGCGACGTACGGACCGGGTGAGAGCACCGGACGAGCCCACTGGGCCTCCACTTCGGCGGGCGCGTGCGCACTCGCGTCGTCGACGTGTGGTGCGTCGGGCACTCCACGAGATACGACACGCGCCCGCGCCCCGTGTCCCCGACACCACCACCTCGGCCCGTACCCGACCCGAGGGCGCACTCGGGCCGAGAAGCTCGACCGAGGCAGCCGATCGAACAACGAAGCGGGGCCCGACCCTGTTCCCGTCGGCCCCGCTCCGTCGTCACCCGGTGGCACACCGTCGCGTCACTCGGCGAGCAGTTCCCCGCGCAGCCGGGTCAGGATGCGACTGAGCAGGCGGGACACGTGCATCTGGGAGATCCCGAGGCGTTCACCGATCTGGGCCTGGGTCAGCTCCTCGCCGAAGCGCATCGACACGATGTCCCGGTCGCGCTGCGGCAGCGCTGCCAGCAGCGGTTTGAGTACGTGCAGGTTCTCCGCGATCTCGTAGCCCGGATCGACGAACGAGGACCGCATGGCGTAGCTCTCGGCGGGCCCGTTGTCCCCGGCCGGCGCGTCCAGCGAGGCGGCCGAGTAGCCGGCGGCGGCGGTCAGCCCCTCGGTGACCTCCTCGATGCCGATGCCGAGCCGCTCGGCCAACTCGCCGGGCGTCGGTTCGCGGTCGAACTCGTTCGTGAACGCGTCCCGGGCGCGGGCCAGTTCGATGCGCAGTTCCTGAAGTCGGCGGGGCACGTGCACGGCCCAGCTCGTGTCCCGGAAGAAGCGCTTGATCTCACCGGAGATGGTGGGGATCGCGAAGGTGGGGAACTCGGTCCCGAACGACGCGTCGAACCGGTCGATCGCCTTGATCAGGCCGATCGTGCCGACCTGGACCATCTCCTCGGTGGACTCGTGCCGCGAGCGATAGCGGGCGGCCACGAACCGGACCAACGGGATGTTGAGTTCGATCAGGGTGTTGCGCACGTATTGGTACTCGTGCGTGCCTTCCTCCAGCACCTTCAGTCGGTCGAAGAGCACCTTGGACATCGCTCGCGCGTCGCTCGCGGTGACGTCCGCCATGTCTTCGACGATCGGCAACTCGACCACCGGCGGTGCGGCCGCTGCCGGCGCGACCGGAAGAGCGGCCCCAGTGGCCTCTTCGGCGGCTGTGCAAGCGGTCGTGGCGCTCGGGTTCATGGTCGGCGTCCCCCTCTGATTCGTACCCGGTGCGTGCTGTTCGGTGCCCGGGCATAGTGCCCCGCCCCTTTGGGAGTACACCCGTTCGTCGCAATTTGTTGCCGCCGGAGCACGGCGGAGCACGCCGGATCGCGGTCGTGGGCGAGCGCTGCGGCGGTCTTTGCACCGGCCGATCCGCCGCGCCGAGCGCCATCGACCGCCCCCTACGCGCGCGTTGCCCCCGAGCGTCCCAGCAGTACCCACAGCAGGAACGGGCCGCCGAGCACGGTGCCGACCACGCCGACCGGTATCTCCGCGCCGTCCAGCAGGATGCGACCGAGCATGTCGGCCAGCACGATCAGGATCGCGCCGACCAGCATCGAGCCCAGGATCGGCACCCGCAACGGCCCGGCCAGCCGGCCGGCGATCACCGGCGAGGCCAGCGCGATGAAGCCCACCGGCCCGCAGATCCCGACCGCCAGGCCGGCCAGACACACGGCCGCGATCAGGCAGACCAGTCGGATCCGGGCCGGATCCACGCCCAGCGAGGCGGCGGTCGAGTCGTCGAAGCGCAGTACGTCCAGCTTGCGGCCGAGCACGAGCGCGAGCGGGACCAGTACGGCCAAGCCGATCAGTACCGGCCCGGCGACGTCGTAGCCGCGCCCGTTCAGGCTGCCCGAACTCCACACGTACAGCGCGCTCGCCGAGTTGAGCGAGCGTCGGGACAGCACCACCTGGGTGATCGCCGAGGCCAGCGCGGACAACGCCAGGCCGACCACCAGGACCCGGTAGCCGCGTTGGCCCAGGCCGCCGGCGACCGCGGTGACCACCAGCACCGCGACCATCGCCCCGATCGGCCCGGCCCACCAGGCGCCGAAGGTGCCGCTCGCGCTGAACGAGACGGAGATCAGCACGGCCGCGGTCGCGCCGTCGTTGACGCCGAGCAACTCCGGTGTGGCCAGCCGGTTTCGGGCCAGCGTCTGGGTCAGGCAGCCCGCCACACCCAGCGCCGCGCCGGCCGCAACCCCGGCGATGATGCGGCCGAGCCGGAACTCCCGGACGAGCAGCACGTCGAAGTGGTCGCCGCGGCCGAGGACCGCGTCGAACGTGCGGACCAGGCCCAGTTCGCGTTGTCCGGCATACACGGACAGCACGATCGCGCCGAGCAGGACGACGGTGAGCACGATCGTGGTCAGCACGGCCCGGCTGGGCAACAACAGGGACAACCCGCCGCGTCGCAACACCAGGTGCTCGGGCAGCGTGCGCAGCCAGCGCGGCAGTCGGGCGGCCGCCGCCGGTCCCAACCTGCGCAGCGGCGAGCGGCGAGCCGCAGCACGGGTGGCCGGCTCGGCCGTGGCGGGGTCGGTCAGGCCCAGTGCGCCCAGCCGTCGGGAGCGGACCACGCCGATCAGCAGCGGCGCGCCGATCAGCGCGACGATCACCGACACCGGCGCCTCGAACGGCCGGGAGACCACGCGCGCCGCGACGTCGGCGGCGGTCAGGACGGCCGCGCCGATCAGGGCGGCGAAGCACAGTTGGGCCGGGATGCGCGGGCCGACCAGGGTGCGGGCGAGGAAGCCGGCGAGCAGTCCGAGGAAGGAGATCGGGCCGACCAGGGCGACCGAGGACGCGGTGAGCAGGGTCACCGCCAGGGCGACCAGGACCCGGGTCAGGGCGGGGCGGTGGCCCAGGCTGCGGGCCAGGTCGTCGCCCAGTACCAGGGCGGACAACGAGCGCGAGCTCAGCAGCGCGATCGCGAAGCCGACCGCGAGCACCGGGGCCAGGCTGCCCAGCGACTCGAAGCCCTGGATGCCGGCCAGCGAACCGAGTACCCAGAAGCGGAAAGTGTCGTACGCCTCGGCCGAGTTGACGATCAGCACGTTGGTGATGCCGCCGAATGTCGCGCTCAGTGCCGCGCCCGCCAGCACCAGGCGCATCGGCGAACCGCCGCCGCGTTGACCGGAGATCAGCAGGACCAGCAGTCCCGCGACGGCCGAGCCGACGAACGCCCAGAGCAGGTAGCCGTATCCGGTCTGCACGCCGACCAGCGTGATGCCGAGCACGACGCCGAGCGAGGCGCCCGCGTTGACACCGAGCAGGCCGGTCTCGGCGAGCGGATTGCGGGTGACCGTCTGGAGCAGGCAGCCGGCCATGCCCAGCGCGGCGCCGGCGAGCAGCGCGGTCAGCGTGCGGGGCAGGCGCAGATCGCGGATGACCAGGGTCAGATGGCTGTCCGAGCGGGCGCCGCCCCGATCGAAGAGGTAGTCGAACGCGCCGCCGGCGCCGACCTCGCCGGCGCCCACCGAGAGTGAGACGCCGGCCAGCACCAGCACCGCGGCGACCAGCGCGATCCCGGAGAAGAGCACCGTGCGCCGGCCGTGCGGGTTCCGCGACAGGGCGTCGGGGCGTTCGTCCGAGGGCGATTCGGGCGGCGCGTCGGCGGGGTCGCTCGGAAGGCCCGCCGAATTTCGCAGAATCGGCTGATGCACAGTCATAAGGTGAGGCTAACCTAAGCAGACAGGGCTCTTCGAGGAACCTCCGGGGAGATCGCCGCGCGGATCACCGGCGCCGCGAACGACCTCCGGAGGCAGCGCCGCCGGCTCCAGGGGCATCGACCACCAGTGCGAAGTTAGGTTAGGCTCACCTAAACTCCGACCCCGGAGTTGTGTTTGCCGAGGGGATTTTCGTGCACCCATCAGACCTCGCCGGCCGCATCGCGGTGGTCACCGGCGCCGCGCAGGGCATCGGTGCGGCCGTCGTCCGGGCCCTCGTCGACCACGGCGCGATCGTCGCCGCCACCGACCGCGACCCGGTCGGCGTCAAGAAGCTGATGACCGACGACGACACCGACGCGGTGGTCGCCTACCCGCTCGACGTCACCGACGGACCGGCGGTCACCGCCACCGTGGCCGCGATCGAACGAAACCTGGGCCCGATCGCGATCCTGGTCAACGTCGCGGGTGTGCTGCACACCTCACCGGTGACCGAACTCGGCGACCAGGCCTGGGCACAGACGTTCGCGGTCAACAGCACCGGGGTCTTCCACACCAGCCGCGCGGTGGCCGGTCCGATGGTCGAACGCGGTGCGGGCAGCATCGTCACCGTCGGCTCCAACGCGGCCGGCATCCCGCGCACCGGGATGGCCGCGTACGCGGCGTCCAAGGCCGCCGCGACCATGTTCACGATGTGTCTGGGCCTGGAGCTCGCCCGCAGCGGCGTGCGCTGCAACGTGGTCTCACCCGGCTCCACCGACACCCCCATGCAACGCGCCCTGTGGACCGACGCGGACGCGCCCCGGCGGGTCCTCGACGGCGACCTGGCCAGCTACCGCACCGGTATCCCGCTGGGCCGGATCGCCGACCCGGCCGACATCGCCGAGGCGGTCGTCTTCCTCGCCTCCGACCGGGCCCGGCAGATCACCATGCACAACATGTACGTCGACGGCGGCGCGACGCTGCACGTGTGACGGACCCTCGGCACCTGTGCCGGGCCCGACCGACACCGTCCCCCGGCGCGGCGGACACCATCCCGCACCGGTTCGACCCCGGCTCGTCGATCGAGCCGCCGCACGGCCTTTGCAGCACACGGCCTCCGCAACACCCCGCCGGAGAATCAAAGGAGCCTCAGGTGACCACCCCAGAAGCCACCGGCCTCGCCACAGTGGGCGCGGCGACCGCGCTGCTCGACGCGTATCGACCCGGCGACGCGCGCTTCCTCGCCACGCCCACCCGCACCCTGCTCACCCACGGCGTGCAGGCGGAAGTCGGGCACGACGATCGGCCGTTGGCCGCCCGGGTCGCGGAGACTCTGGCCGCGGCGAGCCCGGTCGGCGGACGCGCTCCGATCGTGCTCGGCGCCGTCCCCTTCGATCAGGGCGAACGCGCCGCGCTGGCGGTCCCGGAGGCGGCCGGCTGGGGACCGCCGCTGTCCGCCGACCCGCTGATCGTGCTGCCCGCGCCCGAACCGAGCTCCACCGCCTGGGACATCCGGTCGGTGCCCACGCCCGAGGCGTACGGAGTGAGCGTGGCCGAGGCGGTCCGGCGCATGCGCGCCGGCGCGCTGGACAAAGTGGTGCTGGCCCGCACCCTGGAACTGCGTTCGGCCCAACCGCCGGACATACCGGTGCTGTTGCAGCGCCTGGCCCGGCGCGACCCGCACGGCTACACCTTCGCGGTGCCCGGGGTGCGCGCCGGCAGCACACTGATCGGCGCCAGTCCGGAACTGCTCGTCTCGCGTACCGGTCGGCAACTGCGGGCCAACCCGCTGGCCGGCTCCGCCAAGCGCAGCAGCGACCTGGCCGAGGACGTACGACGCGCGACCGGCCTGCTCGAATCCGACAAGGACCTGCACGAACACGCCGTCGTGGTGGCCGCGGTGCGGGCCGCGCTCGCGCCGTTCTGCGAGACGCTGGAGGTGCCCGAGCGGCCGACCCTGGTCTGCACCGCCGCGATGTGGCACCTGTCCACCACGGTCACCGGCACGCTCCCGGACCGGAACCCGGCCTCCGCACTGGAGTTGGCCTGCGCGCTGCACCCGACCCCGGCGGTATGCGGCACCCCGACCACGACCGCCCGGCAGACCATCGCCGACCTGGAGCCGTTCGACCGGGGCCTGTACACCGGCATGGTCGGCTGGGGCGACGCGGACGGCGACGGCGAATGGGTGGTCACCATCCGCTGCGCCGAGGCGGACGCGGACACCCTGCGGCTGTACGCCGGCGCGGGCATCGTGACGGCCTCCTCGCCGGAGGCCGAAATAGCCGAGACCGAGGCCAAGTTCCACACCTTCCTGCACGCCGTGGGTGGCCGGCCGTGAGCACCCCGAGCCTCGGTCCCACGTGGCCCGCCGAGTTCGCCGAGCGCTACCGGGCCGCCGGGTATTGGCGCGGCGAGACGTTCGGCGGCATGCTGCGCGAACGCGCCGCGGCGCACCCCGACCGGATCGCGATCGTGGACGGCGACCGCCGCTGGACCTACGCGCACTTGCACGAGCGGGCCGACCGGCTCGCCGCCGGGCTGCTCGCGCGCGGCATCGGCCGGGGCGACCGGGTGGTCGTTCAACTCCCCAACGTGGCCGAGTTCTTCGCCGTTGTCTTCGCGCTGTTTCGGATCGGCGCGTTGCCGGTGTTCGCACTGCCCGCACACCGCGAGACCGAGATCGCCTACTTCTGCTCGTTCACCGAGGCCGTCGCCTACGTGATCCCCGACGTGTCCGAGGGCTTCGACCACCGGGCACTGGCGAGCCGGGTACGCGCCGACCTGCCCACGCTCAAGCACGTCCTGGTGGTCGGCGAACCCGGCGAACACACCGCACTGGCCGACATCGAACGCGACCCGGTGGAACTCGCCGACCCACCCGCCCCGGAGGAACTCGCCTTCCTGCAACTGTCCGGCGGCAGCACCGGCGTGCCCAAGCTCATCCCGCGCACGCACGACGACTACATCTACTCGCTGCGCGGCTCGAACGAGATCTGCGCGGTGGACGCGGACAGCGTGTACCTGTGCGCCCTTCCCGCCGCCCACAACTTCCCGCTCAGCTCGCCCGGCACGCTGGGCGCGTTGTACGCGGGAGCCCGCGTGGTGTTGTGCCCCAAACCCACCCCCGACGTGGCGTTCGCGCTGATCGAGCGCGAACGGGTGACCATCACCGGGGTGGTCCCGCCGCTGGCACTGGCCTGGATCGTGGCGGCCGAGCGCGGCGGCTTCGACCTGAGCAGCCTTCGGGTACTGCTCGTCGGCGGGGCGAAGTTCAGCGAGGAGGCGGCCCGCCGGGTCGCCCCGACGATCGGCTGCACGCTCCAGCAGGTGTTCGGGATGGCCGAGGGTCTGGTCAACTACACCCGACTGGACGACCCGGAAGAGCTGATCGTCACCTCCCAGGGCCGGCCGATCTCGCCCGACGACGAGATCCGGATCGTCGACGACGCCGATACGGATCTGCCCGAGGGCGAGACCGGTCACCTGCTCACCCGAGGGCCGTACACGATTCGCGGCTACTGGAACGCGCCCGAGCACAACGCGAGATCGTTCACGAAGGACGGCTTCTACCGCACCGGGGACGTGGTCCGCCGGCTGCCCTCGGGCCACCTGGTGGTCGAGGGCCGGGCCAAGGACCAGATCAATCGCGGCGGCGAGAAGGTCGCGGCCGAGGAGGTGGAGAACCACATCCTCGCCCACCCGTCCGTGCACGACGTGGCCGTGGTCGCGGTACCGGACGCCTACCTGGGCGAACGCACCTGTGCCTACGTGATCCTGCGTGCCGGGGCCGAGCCGCTCAAGCCGGTGGCGATCCGCCGGTTCGTGCGCGAACGCGGTTTGGCCGGCTACAAGGTGCCCGATCACGTCGAGTTCGTCGAGACGTTCCCGTACACGGGCGTCGGCAAGGTCAGCAAGAAGGACCTGCGTGCGGCGATCTCCGCCGGACTGGCCGAGAACGCACGCTGATTCGGGCGATTCACCCCTCTCCCCTTGAAAGGCCGTCATGGCACTGCCGAAGATTGCTCCGTATCCGATGCCGGATGTGACCGAGCTGCCGACCAACCGGGTCGACTGGGTCGTCGACCCGGCGCGTGCCGTGCTGCTCGTGCACGACCTGCAGAACTACTTCCTGTCCGCGTTCACCCCGGACGCCTCGCCGGTCACCGAGTTGTTGACCAACGTCGCCCGACTCAAGGACGACTGCGGTCGGCTCGACGTGCCGGTGGTCCACTCCGCGCAGCCCGGCGGCCAGAGCGCCGAACAGCGCGGCCTGCAGCAGGACTTCTGGGGCCCCGGGCTCCCCGACGATCCGCACGCGGCGGCCATCGCCCCGGCCGTGGCACCGGGCCCGGCCGACACCGTGCTGACCAAGTGGAAGTACAGCGCCTTCGTCCGCACCGAGCTGCGCGAGTGGATGCGCGAACTCGGCCGCGATCAACTGGTGATCGTCGGGGTATACGCGCACATCGGCGTGATGACCACGGCGTGCGACGCGTGGATGCAGGACATCCAGGCGTTCGTGGTGGCCGACGCGGTGGCCGACTTCACCTCGGACAACCACCGGATGGCACTGCAATGGGCCGCCGCGAACTGCGCGGTGGTCACCGATACCAAATCGCTGTTCGCGGGGAAGTAGACCGGACATGGCCCTGAACCTCGAACTGATTCGCACCGACGTCGCCGACATCCTCGGCGAGGATCCGGTGGACATCCCCGACGACGAGAACCTGGTCGACTACGGCCTCGACTCGGTGCGGGTGATGGCCCTGGTCGAACGCTGGACCCGGGAGCACGGCGTCGCGGTGGACTTCGCCGACCTCGCGGAACGGCCGACCCTGGAGGGGTGGGCCGAACTGCTCTCGCCCAAGCCGTAGTCGGCAGGGGGTCACGGTCGGGACGAGTCCGGCGCGCACAGGGCGTGGTCGATCAGCGTCCTGGTCGCCGCGTCCACTCGGGCGCCGCCCGCCTCGTCGTTCTCGTCGACGCCGTTCTTCACCACCAGGACGGCGCGCCGACCGTCGGCCGTGACGCCGTTCTCGCTGGAGAGGCCCAGAACGTCGCCGCCGTGCTGCCAATAGCGCCCGCCGCAGCTCAGCTCGGTGCTCTCCAGGCCCAGGCCGTAGCCGCGCCCGGGCTCGTCCGGAATCGGGTGTACGCGCTGCATCTCGGCGAGTTCGGCGGGGCCGAGCAGCCGACCGGAGAGCAGCGCGGTGAAGAAGCGGTCGATGTCGCTCGGCGTGCCGTACATCGCGCCCGCCGCGTCGGCCACGGTGTGGTTGAGCACGGTCGTGTCGGTGGGCCGGTCGTCGCCGGTGAAGGTGTGCTGGGCTTGTGCGTGCGGGCGGGGCAGGTAGGGGTCGTCGCCCGGGACCCTGGTGTCGTGCAGGCCGAGTGGGCGCAGGATCCGGTCGTGCACCTCGGTGCCCCACGATCGGCCCGTCGCACGCTCGATGATCATGCCGACGAGCAGGTAGTTGGTGTTGGAGTAGGCCCACGAGGTGCCGGGTTCGAAGCGGCTCGGCAACGTGAGTGCGGCGGCGACCAGTTCTTCGGGCCGGTAGTGCCGGAAGCGGTTCTCCCGGTAGCCGCGTGCGGAGTACAGCCCCGGGACGGCGGCCGGGAGGGCGGTGTAGTTCGGGATACCGCTGGTGTGCTGGAGCAGTTGCCGCAGGGTGATGCGGCGGCCGTCGTTGCCGTTGCCGCGCACCAGCCCCGGCAGCCAGGGCTCGATCGGCTCGTCCAGGCGCAGCCGGCCCTCGGCCACCAGTTGCAGGGTGACGGTGGCCACGAAGGTCTTGGTGGTGCTGCCGATTCGGTAGTAGCCGTTGCGGGGCGGTGGCCGGCCGGTGCCGAGTTCGGCTTCGCCGCTGCGGGCGGTGCGGATCGTGGCCGGCGCGGAGTAGTGCACGGTGACGCCGATGGCGCCGGCGGCGTGGATGGCGTCGGCGTCGCGTTGGAGGTGGGAAGGGGGCCGGTGGGAAGGGTCGTTCGGCGCTGCGGCGGCCGTTGTTGCTCCGACGAGAACGGCGGCGGCGGTCAGGAGGCATGCGGCACGGAGCCTCGAACGGGATGGCCGGGTGGCTAAGTTCATCGTGGGTTCCTTTCCGGGTTGGCGGTGGCGGCGTGGGCCGGTGACGGTGGTGGTGTGGTCTCGGCAGCGAGTCCGAGGTGGTCGCCGGGCGCGTGCGGGCGGGCGATCACCTCGGGACACGTGCAGACGTGCTCAGGAGGCCCCGGGAGCGAGCAGCCGGTCGGTCAGTCGCTGCACGGACACCTCGGCGGGCAACTCGTGTTCGTCGTCCGCGTAGGTGCCGTTGACCACGATCACGGCGCTGCGCCGGCCGTCCTCGGTGACCCCCATCCGGATCTTGCTGCCCTCGATGTCGCCGCCGTGTCCCCAGCGGAATCCGCCGCCGGGCAGCGGTTGGCGCATCAGTCCGAGCCCGTAGCGCACTCCCGGCATGACCTGCTCGAAGTCGGCCGGCATCGGCACGGTGTCGCACATCAGGGCGAGTTGCGCGGGCGGCAACAACCGGCCCCGCAACAGCGCGGTGAAGAAGCGGTCCAGGTCGGCATGGGTACTGATCATCTCGCCGGCGGCATCGCCCCAGGTCATGTTGCGAATGGTCGTATCCACCCAGGCGTCCCGATCCGCGAAGCGGTGATAGGAGTGCGTGTAGGGCGCACGCAGCGTCGGATCGTCGCCGGGGGCGTAGGTGTCGACCAGACCGAGCGGGCGCACCACCCGGCGATGCACCTCCTCGGCCCAGGAACGCCCGGTGGCCTGCCGGACGATCATCCCGGCCAGGACGTAATTGGTGTTCGAGTACTCCCAGTTCGGCGTCGGGTCCACCGGGTCGGCCGGCGGAAAGCTCGGCGCGAAGCGCATCGCCCCGGCGACCAGCCCGGCCGGAGTACTGCTGCGCAGCCGGTCCCGCTCGAACCCCTCGGCGGTATCCGGCAGTTCATTCGAGTAGTTGTGCAAACCGCTGGTGTGCTGGAGCAGATTCCGCACGGTCACCCGACGCCCGTCATTGCCATTGCCTGCGACGACTCCCGGCAACCACCTGTCCACCGAGTCGGCGAGCGACAACCGTCCTTCGGCGACCAGTTGCAGCACGACGGTCGCCACGAACGTCTTGGTCGCGCTGCCGATCCGCAGTTGCGCAGCACGCGGTACGGGTCGCCCGGTGCGCAGATCGGCCGGTCCGGCATACCCCTCGGCACACTCGCGCCCATCGCGGGTCACGATCGCGGCGTTCACGTAGCCGCCCTCGCCCAGCAACCACTGTGCCTCGCGGCGCAATTGCTCGCGGCCGACCGGCCCGCGCTCCGCAGCGGCGGCCGGCATCGCCACCACCACCGCCGAGCCGGTCAGCGCGACGGCCAGCGCACAACACCGACGGCGGGTCAGGAGAAACGGGCTGCCAGGGACATGGACCACGGGTGGGGACACGACGACTCCTCGACGATTCGGCAACACCGCCTCACCGTCCCGCGCAGCCCCGTCGACCAACCACCGTGCGGACACCCGAACACCCGGTCGTGCAGCCCGGTGCAAACAGGTGGGGCCAACCACACCAGGGCGGTGGTGCATTGGACCCGTCACGCACCTCGGCCCTGCACGCGCATACGTCGCGGGCCCATCTCCGACTCTTCGGAGCCGCCGGGCGCCCGATCCACTCCGGCCACCGACACCTCGTCCGACGGCCCGACCGATGGCCCTGCACCGACCACATCCTCGACGGCATCACCCAACCGTCCTTCGGTCCGCCCACGTGAACCAAGCGGGGCGCAGTGATGGAAAGCGCTCCGGGTACCCCGGCTCGGGGCAGGCCGATGACCTCGCACGAACGGGCGGAATCAATGCGCACCAAGCTGATCGGCGCGGCCGTCGCCGTGATCGTGTCGACCTCCGGGGTCGTCGCGTTCTCTCCACGTTCCCGGTGGCCGGCGATATCGGGTCGGTCTTCGTGGGGGCGGTATTAGAGTCGGGGGATGGGAGCGACTGACGAGGGGACCGTGCGGGTCGACAGTTGGGTCTGGTCGGTGCGGTTGACCAAGACTCGGTCGTTGGCTGCGGCGGCGTGCAAGGCCGGGCACGTGCGGGTCAACGGGGACAAGGTGAAGCCGGCGCAGGCGATCAAGGTCGGCGACGAGGTGCGGCTGCGTCAGGACGGGCACGAGCGGATCGTCGTGGTCAAGCGCATCGTCCGCAAGCGGGTCGGCCCGCCGGTGGCCGCCGAGTGTCTGATCGACAACAGCCCCCCGCCGCCACCGCGCGAAGAGGTCGCGGTGGCCCGGCGCGATCGTGGTGCCGGCCGGCCGACAAAGCGCGAGCGGCGGGTGTTGGAGCAGTTCCGTGAGCGCTGAGCGCTGAGCGATGAGTGCCGAGCGATGAGCGCTGAGCGATGGTGGGCCCGGCCGTCGAGCCGGGCCCACCGGGTCGGGGTCCGACGTCAGGGCTCGACCGGACCGCCCGCCGGGTTCCGCTCCGCCACCGCACGCGGCAGGGTCTCGCCGCGGAAGAACGCCGGCTGCGCGAACCGATACCCGAGCATCAGTACCGCGCCCAGGAGCAGTGCGCCGATCCCGGTCAGGAATACCCCGCCGAGCTGCCAGTGCGGCGCGAACGGCAGGGTCCAGTAGGTCGTGCCGTAGTCCTTGTCCGAATACACGATGCACGCGTCGACGAAGAAGTACGCCAGCAGCGCCCCGCCCAGGCCCGGCATGATGCCCTTGGTGACCAGGTCGCGTCGGCTGCGGGTGAGCACCCGCCGGTGGAACCAGACGCACGCGAAGCCGGTGATGCCGTAGTAGAACGCGATGGCCAGCCCGATCGAACCGATCGAGTCGGTGAGCACGTTCGTGCTGACCCGGGTGATCGCGACGTAGAAGACCACCGACGCGATGCCCATCCCGACCGTGGACCAGGTCGGCACCAGGTTCCGGTGGTGCACGCGGGCGAAGTTCTGCGGGATGGCCCGGTGTGCGGCCATCGACAGCGCGGTGCGCGCGGTCGGCAGGATCGTGGTCTGGGTGGAGGCGGCCGACGACGTGAGCACCATGAACACGAGCAGCTTGGCCATGAACCAGCCGAACCCCTCGGTGCCGAACACGCTCGATCCGAGACTGGACAGGACGTCCCCGGAGTTGTCCGGATTGGCCAGACCGTTGCCGGTGTCGCCGGCGCCCGCGAAGGACAGGGCCGAGGTGCTGATCAACAGATAGATCAGCAGCAGGAGCACGGTCGACACGACCGCGGCCCGACCCGGGGTGTGCCGGGTGTCCGCGGTCTCCTCGTTGATCGAGACGGCGGTGTCCCAGCCCCAGTAGATGAACACCGCGGCCAGGACGCCCTTGGTCAGCGCGTCGATCGAGTCGATCTCGAACGGGTTGAACCAGGACCAGCCGATGTGCACCGAGCCGTCCGGCGCGTTGCCCAGGTAGACCTTCCACAGCGCGGTCAGACCGAGGGCGATCAGCACCACGATCTCGATGGTCAGCAGCACCTTCTGGAGGTTGGCCGACAGTTCGATCCCGACGTAGCAGATCCAGGTCATCAGGATGATCCAGACGACCCCGGCGAACGTCGTCCAGAACGTGTCCTCGGCCAGGCCGTGGGCGCCGATCAGTTGGAAGCCGTACTGTCCCGCGATCTGCGCGAGGTTGGCCATCACGATGACGTCCGCGACGATGATGGCCCAGCCGCCCATCCAGCCGGTCATCGGCCCGAACGTGCGCGAACCCCACGTGAACGTGGTGCCGCAGTCCGGGGTGTCCTCGTTGAGTTCCTTGTAGCCGTAGGCGATCAGGAACATCGGGATGAAGGCCAGCACCATCACGATCGGCGATTGCAGGCCCACGCCCGCGACGATGATGCCGAGCGTCGCGGCGATGCTGTAGGCCGGTGCGGTGGAGGCGAGCCCGATCACGACGCTGGAGGCAAGGCCCAGCGCGCCGGTCTTGAGGCCCTTCTCGCCGGCTGCGCGACGCAGCGGCGGTTCGGACGGGGAGGGTCTTGCGGGGTCGATGGTGGCCATGGCGAACCGTCCTGTCCTAGACGGGTGGTTTTACACCCGTTCGACCGAAAAGGACCATCGGAAGCAGGTCATCAGATTAGACCCGCCGGTAACCCGACCGGCAGCCCCGGCGCCCGGGAAAATCAAGGAACTGATGCTCTGTCAGACGCCCCGCCCGGACAGCCCGACCGGCTCCGGCGCCGAAAGGGTCGGCGGCGCGGCCCGGTCGAGCCGGCCGCGGCCGCGGGCGCGCAACCGCGAGTCCAGTCGAGCGGCCGCCAGTCCGGCCAGCCCCAGCCCGGCGCCGACCCAGGCCACCGCCGCGTAGTCGAAGCCGGCCGCGATCACCCGGCCGCCCAGGAGCGGCCCGATGGTGATGCCGACGTTGAACGACGCGGTGTTGGTCGCCCCGGCCAGGGTCGGCGCGTCGGCGGCGATCGCGAACACCCGGGCGTTGACGGCCGGGTTGGCGGCGAATCCGGCCAGCCCGAGCAGGAAGACCAGGACCAGGGTGGCCGCGAGGTTCTCGGCGGTGAGCGCGAGCAGGACGCACACGGCCACGATCGTGCCGATGCTCGCGTACAACGTGCCGAACGGGTGCTCGTCGGCCAGTCGGCCGCCCGCGGTGATCCCGACCACCGCGCCCACGCCGTACCAGGACAACGCCAGCGGCACCCACGCCTCGCCGATGCCCGTGGTGTTGGTCAGCATCGTGCCCAGGTAGCTGAAGACCGCGACCACGGCGCCGAAGCTGAACGCGGTGGTCGCGTAGGCCACCCACAACTGTGGCCGCCGCATCGCGCGCAGTTCGGTGCGTACCGAACGCGGCGTCTCGTGGGTGGGGCGCCCGGCCGGCAGGACCATGTACACGGCCACCGTGCTGAGCGCCGTCAGTACCGCGACCGCCCAGAACGCCGCACGCCAACCGGCCCAGTTGCCGATCATCGTGCCCAGCGGCAGGCCGACCACGGTGGCCAGGGACAGTCCGCCCGCCACCACGGCCATCGCCTTGGCCTTCGCGTTCACGGCGACCAGGCCCAGCGCGGTGACGGCGGCGACCGCCCAGAAGCCCGCGTACGCGACGGCGCTCACGAAGCGGGTGGCCAGCACGAGCCAATAGCCGGGCGCCAGCGCGCCGACCACGTGGCCGAGCACGAACACGACCTGGAACGCGACCAGCGCGGTGCGGCGCGGCCATTGCAGCGTGGCGACCGCGAGCAGCGGCGCGCCGACGACCATGCCGACGGCGAAGGCGGAGATCAGCAACCCGGCGTCGGGGATGGACACGCCGAGATCGGCGGCCATCGTCTCCAGCAGCCCGGAGAGCATGAACTCCGAGGTGCCCTGGGCGAATATGCCCAGTCCGAGGATGTAGACGGCAAGGGGCATGGGGGACTCCCGAGTGTCGTGGGTGATGTGTTTTGGAATGATCAGTTCAAAACGAGCGCATGCGTGGTCGCTCCCGGCGGCGCGCGGAGTGGGTCGCCTGGGCGGGCGGGTGTTTCCGGTGGGTGTTTCCCTCCGCCTACAGCGCGCCCAGGGTCGTGTTCGCGATCGCCTCCAGGCCGGCTCGGTCCACGCCGCTGCGTGCGGCCAGGCGGATGCCCGACACCGTGCCGATCACGGCGTGCGCGAGTGCGCCGGCGTCCTTGTCCCGATCGACCTCGCCGGCCAGGCGACCGCTGTCGATGGCGGCCTTGATCGCGGCATGCCGGCGCGCGTAGTCGCGCTTGAGCAGCAGGGCCACCTCCGGATCGCGCCCGGCCAATTCGATCGCGGTGTTCACGACCAGGCAGCCGCGCCGGTCGCCGGTCTCGTCGCTCTCCTCGGCCACGATCACGGACAACAGTGCGCGGATCTTGTCGTGCACGGGCCGATCGCTCTCCAGGTTCGCGACCTGAAGCGATGTCATGTGCTCGATGTAGCTCCGCAGCGCCCGCAGGAACAGCTCGTGCTTGCTGACGAACGTGTTGTAGATGCTGCTGCGGCCGAGCCCGGTCGCGTCGCACAGGTCCTGGGTCGAGGTGGCCTCGTAGCCGGCGACCCAGAAGGCTTCGAGCGCCGCCTGGACCGCCTCGTCTTCGTCGAACTTCCGGGGTCGGGCCATGCGAGAACGCTAACAGGTTTTGTAATGGTCGGTCCAATACGGCGGATCGGCGCCTGGGGGGCGTTGCGCGGGCTCGCCGGGTCTCGGCTCCGCCGCGCGCCCGTCGGGTCTCCGCCGTACCGCGCGCCCCTCGGGTCTCCGCCGTGCCGCGCGCCGGGTGTGCGTGCCGCCCGGGCGCGCAGGCCGGTCGGGCGCCCGGCGCGCGCTAGCCGTCGGTGAGCTTGGCGCCGAGGGTGGTCGGGTCGGTGGCCGCGGCGAGCAGGCGGGTGCGGATCGCGGTGCCGGCTCGGAGGTAGGCGCTCGTGTCGTCGTGCAGCATGCTGATGCCGTTGGCGGTCTCCAGGAACGCGATCAGTTCGAAGACCAGTTGGGCCGCGTCGAGGTCGGCCGGCGCGTCGCCGTTCGTCTTGGCGGTCTCGATCTGGGCGAGCAGCAACTCGCGCCACCCCCGCCAGGCCCCCGCGATCGCGTCCCGGACCCGGCCCGGCCGGGCGTCGAACTCGGCCGAGGCGTTGAAGAAGAAGCAGCCGCCGGGGAACACCCGGTCGCGGGAGTAGGCGATCCAGCGCTCGGTCAACCGCCAGAGCCGGATCAGCCCGGCGGGCTCGGCGCGTGCGGGGGTGACCACGTGTTCGAGGTAGACGTCCACGGCCGCGGCGATCGCGGCGAGTTGCAGTTCCTCCTTCGATCCGAAGTGTGCGAACACCCCGCTCTTGCTGATCTCCAGGTCGCCCGCGAGTCGGCCGATGGACAGCCCTTCGAGGCCCTCGACGGACGCGATGTCCGCGGCGCGGCGGACGATCGCCAGTCGGGTGCGATCGCCCTTGCGGACCCGCCCATCCGTGGGGGACGCGCTCACGATCACTCCTGCCTCCGGCGGTTCGGCGGATCGGCGAATCCGCCGGACGGTCGTTCGACCGATCGCCGTCGATTATCTCCCGGTCGCCTTGACAGGCTCTCGCCCTCGGTAAATAGTACGACCGGTCGTGCAGTTTTCCAAGAAGTGCACGCTTCGACCCGGCCGGCCGTCCGCCACCGCACGACCGGCCACCACCAGCCCTCGCCCGAGGAGGCGCCCGATGACCGACCCCCGAACACCCGCCGGCACCGACCCCGCCATCGACCTCCGAGCGCTCGACGCGCAGGCGCTGGACCGCCGGGCGATCGTGATCGCGCTGGACGCGGCGCGGCTCGTCCGGCCCGATCAGTGGGAGTTGCCCACCCCGTGCGAGGGATGGAACCTGCGTGATCTGCTCGGCCACATGGTCGCGGAGAACCGCGGCTTCATCGCCGCGGCCGCCGGCGCCACGGATCTTCGGGTCTGGCGCGACGCCTCGCTCGGTGCCGACCCGTGGGTCGACTTCGCCGACTCGGCGGTGGGCGTCACGGCCGCGCTGTCCGGTCCCGAGGTGCTGGAACGGCACTTGTTCATAAGGGAGTTCGGTACCTTCCCGGGCTCGGTCGCGATCGCCATGCACTTCCTGGACAACCTCGTGCACGCCTGGGACGTCGCCCGCACGATCGGCCTGCCCGGCAACATCGACCCCGAACTCGCGCTGTGTGCCCTGGCGTTCGCCGAGCCTTGGGAGCTCGGCCGGCCCGGCATCGCCTTCGGCGGCGCGGTCGAGCCGCCGGTGGACCCGACACCGGGGGAGCGCCTCCTGGCGCTGCTCGGGCGCACGCCGCACCGGCGGTCGGCGTGAGTGCCGTCGAGGCGTCCGCGCGGATCGCCCTGCGGGCCACCGGTGCGCTGTCCACGCGAGCGGCCGGCGCCCTCGCCTACCTGCTGTTCCGGCGCCCGTTCGTCAGAGGTCGGGTGCGGCCCGGCGAGCATTCGGCGCACATGTTCGCGATCACGGAAACGATGTACGTCGGCGGCAAGCGGGTGGTCACCTACCGCTGGGGCGACGGTGCCGAGCCGGTGCTCCTGCTGCACGGCTGGTGGTCGCGCGCCTCGCGATTCGCGCCGCTCGTCGAGGAGTTGCGGGCTCGTGGGCTGACCCCGATCGCCTTCGACGCGCCGGGGCACGGGGATTCCGGCGGCACGAGTACCACCGTCCTCGAATACGCCGAGATCGCTCTCCGACTCCAGGAAAGACACGGCGACTTCCGGGCGGTGCTCGGGCATTCCTTCGGCGTGCTCGGTGCGTTCCAGGCGCTGCGCTCGGGACTGCGGGCCGACCGGGTGGTCGCGGTGGCGGGGGTGTGCGACATGGAGTACCTGCTGGACCGGTTCAGCGCCGAACTCGACCTCGACCCGAGGGTCAAGGCACGGTTGCGGGAGCAGGCGGACACGCGGCTCCTGGCCCCGGAGTCGGCCATCTGGCAGCGGTTCTCCGCGCCCTACGGAGCCGGCCCGGCGCGGGTGCCGATCCTGGTCGTGCACGACGAGGACGACACCATGGCGGTGGCCGACCAGGGCTATCGACTCGCGGCGGCCTACCCCGACCAGGCCCGGCTGTACGTCACCCGAGGGCTGGGCCACAGCCGGGTACTGGGCGACGCTGCGGTCCTCGCCGAGGTGCTCCGCTTCCTCGACGCACCTCGGCGGGAACGCGCGACGGAGTGTGTCTGAGAGCGGCCGGACGGAACGCCCGCGGTAGCCGACGGGACACCGCAGCCGCCCGACGGGACACCCCCGACGGCACCTCACCCCGGCGGATCCGGCGGCGTCACCCTGCGGACCCCGCCCGCCGCTCCGCCGGCGCACCGACCCGCGCGGGCTGCGGTGCCTCGACCCGCGCGGATCGCGGTGCCTCGACCCGCCCGGCCGACCGCCGCGGCCCGGGCCACGGGTATCGCTCCACGTTCCGCACCGGCGGCGGCACGGCGGGTGTCTCGTCGTCGACGATCCGGTGGTACCGCAGCGCGAAGTAGTTCGCGGTCGGATGGCCCGCGAGCAGCGGAGCGGCGAAACTGCCGGTGCCCTTGACCATGTCGGAGCGCGAGTTGGCCAATTGCACGTAGGTGAAGGTGCCGGCGCTGCGCCCGATCCACCCGGTGAACAGCACCACGTGGCCGTCGTCGGTGTCGTCGAGCGCGTCGCCCGGGAGCAACTCGTCCCGCTCGATCCGGTCGGTGAGCGAACGCCGGTCGAGCGAGTCGGTGTTGAAGTCGGTACTCGGCAGGTGCCAGGCCATCGCGACCAGGCCCGAACAGTCCGTGCGGTACTCGTGCGCCCCCTCCGGGTCCGCGGCCTCGGCTCCCTGGTCGTACTGGATGTCGCGGTCGTACCAGTCCTCGGCGCGCTCCAGGACCTCGGCACGGGTGATGTCCGCGCCGCGTTCGGAGGTGGTCGGCGAGTGGGCCCCGGCGGGAGCGGCGGAGGTGGTGGCCGCGGCCCGCGGCGCGGCCGACCCGCCGAGCGCGGCGGCGGCGAGGAACGAGAGGGCGAACAGGGCGCGGGTACGGCGATCCGTGCCGAAAGTGATGATTTGTCGCATGACACCAGACTTGGCCATGCCGGCACGCTCGTGGTGGATCGCAACGCGGGTCGGCCGGGCTACTTGGCCGCGCCGAGTCCGATGTCCAGGACGGCCTCGACCTCGCGGCCCCGCTCGTCCAGGAAGTGCAGTGAGCCGCCCGCGCTGTAACCGGCGCCACTGGGGACCTGAACGGTGAAGGACCTGGTGCCGTTCGCCAAGCCGCGGTCGACGGTCCGCACGGTGATCGGCGCCTTGTCGTTCTCGAACCTCGCGGTCACCGCGACCACCTTGGCCGACACCTGACCGAAGGTGATCGTCCCCAGCGATCCGACGCCCGGCCGGTACAGCGCGGTGTCGCCGACGGCGATCGAGGCGATGTTCCAGGCATGACTCGATTCCGGGGACACCCTCTGGGCGGGTTCGCACCACCGGCCGCCCCGATTGTCCAGGTGCCCGTCCAGGAACACCTCGACCACGTCGCACCCGGGCGCGTCGATCGCGGCCTGCGCGTCGCCCCGGGGGGCGCGCGCCAGCGCCCAGCGATGCCCGCCGAACTCGCCCGTTGCGATGACGTTCCGGTCGGGCGACTCGGTCACGGTTTCGGGGTGCGGGGGAATCGTGGACGAGGCCGGCGCCTCGCGTGCCGGGCCGGTCGCCCGGGTGTGCGATCCGGACAGGGATGCCGCGGTCATCGCCGAGACCGCGACCACCGCCACGACCGAGGCGGCGATCAACGCGGTACGTCGGCGCCGGGCGCGTCGACCGCGCTGCTCGATCCGGTCGATCGGTGCGACGCTCGCCGGCAACTCCTCGACCCGGGCGGCCAACTCGTCCCGCAGCCATCGCTCCTGGTCAGCCCCGGTCATCTGCGTACTCCTCGTTTCCGATGCGGATTCCGGCAAGTCCCGGATGGACACGCAGTTTGGCCAGGCCCCTGGCGGCCTGACTCTTGACCGCGCCGAGTGAACAGCCGAGGATCCGGGACACCTCCGCCTCGGGTAGATCGTCCCAGTAGCGCAGCACGATGATCGCGCGCTGCCGGGCGGGCAGATCGGCGAGCGCGGTGCGCAACATCTGCCGCTGGTCCGCCCGGACGTACGGGTCCTCGCCGATCCGCTCCGGTGGTTCGGCCCGCAGGTGCTCGGCGACCCGCCGCTTGCGGAAGCGGGACGTGTTGGTGTTCACCAGGATGCGGCGCACGTAGGCGTCCGGACTGTCCGCGCGGCGCACGCGACGCCAGTTCAGGTACGTCTTGGTCAAGGCGGTCTGGGCGACGTCCTCCGCGATGGCGTGGTCGCCGCTCAGCAGGTAGGCGGTTCGTACCAGTCCGCTCCAGCGGGATTCGACGAACGCCCGAAAATCGGCGACCTCTTCGGCTTTCACTCGCACCTCCGAACTCACAGAGCACCGACTCGACCCGGAAGGTTGCCTGGTCTCCCGAAGTTTTCCGGCCCGGATTCGCGCGACCGGGGAACGGCTCGCGGGGGTGCGTGGGCTTCGGCGACGCGGTCCGGGCGGGGCCGGCCGGGGTCGGGTCTACCCGCCCGAGGAGCCGGATCCGAGCACCGCTCGGGACGCGGTCAGGGCGATGCCCTCGATCGACGCGGGCGGAGTGCGGCCGGCCGCCAGGTGAGTCCGGATCGCCGCGTACGGGATGTCCACCAGCGCGAAGGCGACCCGCTCCAGCGCGGCCGGGGTGACCCGGCCGCAGCGGGCGCGGGTGTACGACCGCAGCGCGCTCGCCACGGCCTCGTTGAGCGTGGTCGACTCCGGGCCCAGCTCCTCGGGCCACCGCGCGATCAGGTCCTCGCGCCGATGCAGCAGCAACACCGCCGCCTCGTCCGGATGTTCACGCACCCAGGCGAACACGGCCCGAACCGCGCGGTCGGCCCCCCGATCCGGGTCGGGGTCGGCGAGCGCGGTCAGGAACGGCTGTTGGAAGCGTCGCACGGTGCGCACCCACAGGCGGGCGAGCAACAGGTCGCGCGACGCGAAGCGGTGATACACCGACCCGACCGGCGCACCCGCCTCGGCGGCCACCGCCGCGACGGTCACGGCGCCGGCGCCGGTGCGGGCGGTGACTCGCAGCACCGCGTCGAGGAAGTCGTCGTCGGTGAACCTCGGTTTGCGGCCCACGATTCCTCCGCGCTTGACACCGGCCGGCGGCCGGCGTTTTCTGGAATCAGGATTCTAGTATGGAGCAACCAATACGGCGAACGATTGGCGGTACGCACCATGCCGACCTCACCGACCTCACCGACCTCACCGACCTCACCGACCTCACCGACCTCACCGACCTCACCGACCTCACCGACCGGCTCGCCGAACCTCGTCGACGCGGCGTTGCGCATCCTGCGCTCGCATGCGTTCGGGTTCCTGGCCGGCACCGACGCGGCCGGCGCGCCGCGGGTGCGTCTGGTGCAACATCTCGCGGTCGAGGACGACGCGACGATCCGGATCGGTACGAGCCCGCGCTCGCGCAAGGCGGTCGACCTGATCGCCCGGCCGCAGGTGTGCTACTCGGTCGAGGACCGTGCGGCGGTGGCCTATGCGACGTTTTATGCCCGAGCCGAACTCGTCTGTACCGGACCGGAGTTGGTGACCCATTGGGACGAGACGCTGCGGCCGTTCTTCCCGGCCGGGCCCACCGGCGGCGACTTCGCGCTCGTGCGCCTGGTACCGCACCGAGTGGAACTGGTCGACTTCACCGCCGGCATCCATCCCGATCCGTATGGGCTGGTCGCGGCGGTGGCGCAGGTGCCGTAGCCGGGTGCCCGACCGTGCTCAGGCCGGGAAGTCGAAGGTGTAGCCCTGCCGGACCAGCCACGGCAACAACTGCTTGAGTGCGGCCAGGGTCTGCCCGCGGTCGCCGCCCGCGTCGTGCATCAGGATGATCCCGCCGGGCTTGAGCTCCTTCTCGGCGGTGGCCAGGATCTTGTCCGCGCCGGGACGTTGCCAGTCGCGCGTGTCGTCGGACCAGTCCAGCGAGCGCATGCCGCGCCCGGCCGCCATCGCGCGCACCTGCGGGGACCAGTCGCCGCCGGGTGCGCGGAACCAGTCCACCCTGGTCCCGGGGCCGGCCGCCGCGACGATCTGGTCGTGCGCGGTGGTGATCTCGTAGTCGATCCGGGACAGCGGGCGCTCGGCGATGCGCTCGTCGTGGGTGACCGAGTGGTCGCACAGCCGGTTGCCGTCCGCGACGACCTCCTTGACCAGCTTCGGATCGGCCTTCGCGTTCGGGCCCAGCATGCAGAAGGTGGCCTTCGCCCGATACTCCTTCAACAGCGCCAACACCTGTGGGGTCCACTGCGGACTCGGCCCGTCGTCGAACGTCAACGCGACGGTACGGCCGCCGCTCGCGGTCCTGCGCACCAGCGTGTCCGGCACCAGCGGCGGCGGCACCGACACCCGCGGATCGGCCGCCGTCGGTGCGTCGGACGGGGGCGGCCCGACGTCCGCGGCCCCCTCGCGTCCGCCGGGCCCGGCCGCCCGGTCGCCGGAGTCCGAGGAGCAGGCCGCGGTGCCCACCGCGAGCACGGCGGCGATCGCGAGAATGGTCGGATTACGCAGGCCACGACGGGTGTTGAGGCTAGTCACCGGTTGACTCCCAGCATGGTTCGAAAGCGAGGAAACACTTTCGAACACGCCCGCAGCCAACGAAGGGGTTCCGTCTCGGGACCCATTTTGCGGCGACTTTGTGCGTTGTCGACCATCCCCGGACGATTCGACCGGCCGCGCGGTGGGCACAGCGGCGGTCTCGCCCCGGCCGAGTCGCGGGGCGGGGGCGATCAGGCCCGGTCGAGGGCGGTGAGGGTGCCGGCCAGGTCGAGGGCTTCGGGGGCCGGACGGTTGTACGGGAGCCTGCCGAGCACGCTCGCCATGCCGCACGTGTCGGTCACGGCGGAGAAGATCAGACCGGAGCCGATCGCGCCGGCCAACAGGCGCACCTTGGGCGCGCGCCGGCCGACGGCCAGGCCGAGCACGACCAGGGTGCCGGCGGCCAGCCGGACCTGACGCTCCATCGGCCACACGTTGCGGGCATCGTTCGGGCCGTCCAGGGCATGACCGTCGGCGACCCAGGCCGAGGTGCCGCCGGTCAGGTGCGTGGCCGGGACACCGGCGGCGGACAGTTCGGCGCGAGCGCGCTCCGAGCGGGCTCCGGAGGCGCAGACGATCAGCAGCTCGGCGTTTTCGACCCGCTTGAGCACCGGTATCGCCTCGCGCAGCCGGTCCAGCGGGACGTTGTGCGCGCCGGGGATGTGGCCGGTCGCGTACTCGCCGGGGGTGCGCACGTCGAGCACGGTGAACTCGGTCAGCCGGGCGCGGACCTGCGCGGGGGCCAGGGCGGTCATGGGGATCGGGCCTTTCGACGGAGCCCGATGCCGGGAGCAGGAGGCACCGGTTCGGGGCGAATCCTGCGGTCGGGCATCGGGCGGGCTGAGCGGAGGGCTACCTACCGGTTGTGACTACCTTCGGCCAACGGAGGGATCGAGCTCGGTGTTCCGGGTCCGGCCCGGAAATCGGGATTGCTCCGGGGTCGCCTGCCGGTCCGGGGGCGCGGTTCGCGCCAGCAGCTCCGCGAGCAGCGGAGCCACCTGATCCAGTTCGATCAGGAAGCCGTCGTGGCCGTGGGGCGACTCGACCACGCGCAGCGGACCCGCACCCGGTATGCCCTCGGCGAGGGTGCGCTGCTGGCTCGGCGGGTACAGCCGGTCGCTGTCCACGGCCGCGACCACGGTCGGTGCGGTGACCCGGGCCAGGGCCGCGGCCACGCCGCCGCGATCCCGGCCCACGTCGTGGCTGTTCATCGCCTCGGTGAGGCTCACGTAGCTGCCCGCGTCGAAGCGCGCGGTCAGCTTGGCGGCGTGGTGGTCGAGGTAGGACTCCACCGCGTACCGCCCGGGCGGGTCCTCGTCGGGTTGGCGGGTCCGGCCGAAGCGGGTGGCCAGTTCGGCTTCGCTGCGATACGTGACATGCGCGATCCGCCGGGCCAGACCGAGCCCGCGCCAGGGCCCGGACTCGGCCGGCCGGTCGTGGTAGTCGCCACCGGCCCAGCCCGGATCCGCCCGGATCGCGTGCACCTGGGTCGAGCACCAGGCGATCTGCTCCGCACTCGCCGCCGCGGTGGTGGCGATCAGGAACAGCGCGCCGACCCGGTCCGGGTGCGTCACCGCCCACTCCACCGCCCGCATGCCACCCATCGACCCGCCCACCACCGCCGCCCAGCGCTCGATCCCGAGCAGCTCCGCGGTGGCCACCTCCGCCGCCACCTGATCGCGAACGGTCAACCGGGGAAAGCGACTTCCCCAGGCCCGACCGCCCGGCCCGGGAGATGCCGGGCCGGTCGTGCCCCGGCAACCACCGAGCGCGTTCGGGGCCACCACGAAGTACCGATCGGTATCCAGCGTGCGGCCCGGCCCGATCAGGCCGTCCCACCATCCCGGAGTGGGAAACCCCGGCCCGGCGGGACCGGCGACATGGCTGTCGCCGGTCAGCGCGTGCAGGACCAGGACCGCGTTGGCGCGGTCCGGGGCGAGCCGACCCCACGTCTCGTAGCCGATGTGGACCTCGGGCAGCAGCTCCCCGGACTCGGTCCACAGCGGCCGCGACAGGGTCAGCGAGCGCGGCCCCGCCGGGGCGGCGGGATCGGTGGGCGTGGCGTGCGACATGGTGACCTGCTCCGTTCGGGTTCCCGCTGCCCGCTAGGACGCCTGCGCGGCGCGGAAGCCGGCCGCCAGGTCGGCGCGCAGATCGGCCAAGCCCTCGATGCCGACGGAGAGCCGGACCAGGCCCGGGGTGACCCCGGTGGCCAGCCGTTCCGCGTCGGTGAGCTGCGCGTGCGTGGTACTGGCCGGGTGGATCACCAGGCTGCGCACGTCGCCGATGTTGGCCAGGTGGCTGAACAGCGACAGCCCGTCCACGAAGCGGCGGCCCGCCTCGACCCCGCCCTTGAGCTCGAACGCGACGATCGCGCCCGCGCCGCGCGGCAGATAGCGCTTGCCCGCGTCGTACCACCGGCTGCTCGCCAGCCCCGCGTAGTGCACGGTCTCCACCTCGTCCCGAGCCTGCAACCACGTGGCCAGCGCGCTCGCGTTCGCCACGTGCCGCTCGATCCGCAGCGACAACGTCTCCAGGCCCTGGAGCAGCAGGAAGCTGGTCAGCGGCGCGATCGCGGCGCCCACGTCGCGCAACAACTGCACCCGCAACTTGGCGGCGTACGCGCCCGGGCCCAGGTCCGGCCAGTAGCGCAGACCGTTGTAGCTCGCGTCCGGCTCGGTGAAGCCCGGGAAGCGGTCCGGGTACGCGCCGAAGTCGAAGGTGCCGCCGTCCACCACGATCCCGCCGATCGCGGTGCCGTGTCCGCCGAGGAACTTGGTCGCCGAGTGCACCACCACGTCCGCGCCGTGCTCCAACGGGCGCAGCAGGTACGGCGTGGGCACCGTGTTGTCCACCACGAGCGGCAGGCCCGCCGTGTGCGCGAGATCGGCGACCGCCGACACGTCGAGGACGTTGCCGCGCGGGTTGCCCAGCGTCTCGGCGAACAGCAGCCTGGTCTCCGGCCGGATCGCCGCGCGCCACGCGTCGAGGTCGTCCGGATCGTCGACGAAGGTGACCTCGATACCCAGCTTGGGCAGCGTCCAGTGGAACAGGTTGTACGTGCCGCCGTACAACGACGAACTGGACACGATGTGGTCGCCGGCGCCCGCGAGGTTGAGCACCGCCAGCGTGGTCGCGGCCTGCCCGGACGCGGTCGCCACCGCCGCCACGCCGCCTTCGAGCGCGGCCACGCGCTGCTCCAGCGCGTCGGTCGTGGGGTTGTGGATCCGGGTGTAGATGTGTCCTTCCTCGGACAGGTCGAACAGCCCGGCGGCGTGCGCGGTGTCCTTGAAGACGAACGACGTGGTCTGGTAGATCGGCACCGCACGGGCCCCGGTGGTCGGGTCGGGCGAGGTGCCGGCGTGCACCTGCCGGGTCTCGAAGGACCACGCCGCGGGGTCGTCGGCAAGCCCGGTCTCGATCGTGGGCGGCGCGTCGGTTGCTTCGAGGGTCATCGGGAAACTCCTTGCGGGGTAAGGGAGTCGACGTGGTCGAGCGGGTTGTGGCGGATGGCGGGAGAGGCCACCCGGATGCGGCGACGAGCAGGGTCGCGCGACGGACGGCCACGGGGTCGAAGGCGCGGGTCGCCGCGGTCTCGGCCGCCCTGCGGGCGTGACGGTGCCCACGACCCGATCGGCGACGGGTGGTCGACGCGGTCGCCGTCGCGCGAAGCGCGGTTGATCGAGTCGGCGGGTCAGCACCCGGACTCACACACCGCGCGAACCTCGGAGACCGAAGCGGTCACCCGGGTTCAGTGGCACATTCGACACGCCATGCTGGTCACGCGCACGAGATCCACGTGGCGGCGACTGACGAGCATGGGGCTGGGCATGGCCGCGAGTCTAGGCGGCCAGACCGGAATTGCGCCACGGGGTAGTTCGAAGCGGATGGGAAAGGCCGGGCCGGAAGCCGGCTGGACCGATGCGCCTTCCGCGTGCTTTCATCACCGCCATGACTTCGCGTCAGGTCGCTTCCGTGCTGCTCGACCCCTTCTGGGTGGGTCGACGAGCCGACCATTTCGACCAGACCTGTCGCTGAACCCCGCCGTCGTGCGGCCTCCCGCCGCCGAATGAGCACAGGCTGCCCACCCCGTAGACGCTCGTCGGTCCGGTGTGCCCGGACCCCGGCTGTACCGAGGACCCAGTCATGGCAACCAGCGCACCGCCCACCCTCCCCGTGATCGACATCTCCCGATTCCGCGACCCGACCGCCAACCGGGCCGACTTCCTGGCCGAACTGCGGCACGCCGCACGCGAGATCGGCTTCTTCCAGGTGGTCGGCCATGGTGTCGACCGGGAGCTGCGTGCCCGCGCCCTGGCGGTCTCCCGGCGCTTCTTCGCGCTGCCCGAGGCGGACCGGCTCGCGATCGAGAACGTCAACTCGCCGCAGTTTCGCGGCTACACCCGCACCGGCACCGAGTACACCCGAGGCGGCCCGGACTGGCGCGAGCAACTCGACATCGGCCCGGAGCGCGCGGCGCTCACCCTCGGCCCGGACGACCCCGCCTACCTGCGGCTGATCGGGCCCAACCAGTGGCCGGCCGCGCTGCCCGAGCTGCGCGAGACGGTGCTCGCGTGGCAGGACGAGGCGCTGCGGGTCGGTCGCGAGGTGTTGCGCGCGCTGGCTTCGGCGCTGGGTCAGGACCCCGGCTACTTCGACGAGTGGTTCGACGCGGAGGCCGCGGTGCACGTCAAGGTCGTGCACTACCCGGGACGGCCGAGCGCCGACGTGGACCAGGGCGTGGGCGCGCACAAGGACTACGGCTACCTCGCGCTGCTGCAGCAGGACGACGTGGGCGGCCTCCAGGTCCGGGCTCGGGACGGTTCGTGGATCGACGTCGCGCCGCTGCCGGACGCGTTCGTGTTCAACATCGGCGAGATGTTGGAGATCGCCACGCGCGGCTACCTGCGCGCCACGCAGCACCGGGTGATCGCCCCACCACCCGGCGTCGACCGCTACTCGCTGCCCTTCTTCCTCGGTCCACGCCTGGACGCGGTCGTCGAACCGCTCACCCTGCCCCCCGAGTTGGCCGCCGCCGCCGACGGCATCACCGAGGACCCCGACAACCCCCTCCACCCCACCTACGGCGAAAACGCGCTGACCGGCTGGCTGCGCTCCCACCCACGAGTGGTCGCCCGCTGGTGGCCGGACCACCTCCCGCCGGAAGCGACCGGCCGGGTCGCGGCGGGTGAGGCCGAGTAGCCCGGCCGGCGTTCGAGGCCACCTCGGCCGGAGGGCGGATGATTCCGGCCCGGCCGGCGCTTGAGGCCGAAATAGGCCCGGCCGGCTTCGAGGCCGGCCGGGCCGGAGGCCGAGACAACCCCGTCACCCCTCCGTGCTTGAGGCCACCGCCCGGGGGTACCAGCGAAGCTCCCGGGCCGGGCCGTCGGCCCGAACGCCTCCGGGAGGGACCATGACCGCCGATGAAGACGAACTCGTAGTCGTCGAACTCCACGTCAACGGCGAAGCCCGACTGCTCCGCATCGACCCCCGCGTCACCCTCTTGGACGCGCTGCGTGCCCACCTCGACCTGACCGGCCCCAAGAAGGGCTGCGACCTCGGCCAGTGCGGCGCCTGCACCGTGCTCGTCGACGGCCGCCGGATCACCTCGTGCCTGACCTTCGCCGTCATGTACGAAGGCCGCGAGGTGACCACCGTCGAGGGCCTGGGCGGCGACCCCGAAGGGGACCTGCACCCGGTGCAACAGGCGTTCGTCGACCACGACGCGTTCCAGTGCGGGTTCTGTACGCCGGGCCAGATCGTCTCCGCCGTCGCGCTCCTGGCCGAGGAGCACGCGGGCGACGACGACGAGATCCGCGAGTGGATGAGCGGCAACCTGTGTCGGTGCGCCGCATACCCCAACATCGTCGCGGCGATCGCCGCCGCGGCCGGACGGTAGGCCCCGATGCGCTCCTTCACGTACACCCGTCCGGCCGAACCCGAGCGACCCTGGGCCGAACTCGACCCGGACGCGATGTACATCGCCGGCGGCACCAACCTGGTCGACCTGATGAAGTGCGGCGTCGCCGCCCCGGCCCGCCTCGTCGACATCGGCCGACTCCCGCTCGCGGACATCGCGGTGGACGCGGCCGCGGACACACTCCGGATCGGCGCCCTGGTACCCAACAGCGACCTCGCGGCGCATCCGGTGGTCCGCGAGCGCCTGCCGGTACTCTCCCGCGCCCTCCTGGCCGGCGCCTCCCCGCAGTTGCGCAACCTGGCCACGCTCGGCGGGAACCTGATGCAGCGCACCCGGTGCGGCTACTTCCGCGACCTCGCGATGCCGTGCAACAAGCGTGTCCCCGGCTCCGGGTGTGCCGCGCTGGACGGCGAACACCGCGGTCACGCGGTGCTCGGCACGAGCAGTCGGTGCATCGCCACCCACCCCTCCGACCTCGCGGTCGCGCTGGTGGCCCTGGCGGCACGGGTGTTCATCGATGGGCCGAACGGCCCCCGCGTCGAGCCGATCGAGGCGTTCCACCTGCCACCGGGGGACACCCCCGAGCGGGAGACCACGCTGGGCCACGGCGAGTTGATCACCGCGGTGGAGGTCCCGCTGACCGCGCTCGGCGCGAACTCGCACTACCTCAAGGTGCGCGAGCGGGCCTCGTTCGCGTTCGCGATGTGTTCGGCGGCGGTCGCACTGGAACTGCGAGAGGGCACGGTACGGGCCGCGCGGATCGCGCTCGGCGGCGTGGCGACCACGCCGTGGCGGGCGTACGCGGCCGAGGCGGCACTGGTCGGCCTGCCGCCGAGCACCGCCGCGTTCGCCCGGGCGGGGGACGCCGCCACGGACGGCGCCGTGCCGGGCCGGGACAACGGCCACAAGGTCGAACTGATCCGCCGCGTCGTCGCCCGCGCCCTGGGCACCCTGGTGGGCCCAGGCGGCGTCGAAGGCTTCGGTACCGCAGCAGGGGAGCAGCGATGAGCCCGAACGCCGGCCCGTGGATCGGCGCCGCCGAACCCCGCATGGACGGCCCGGTCAAGGTCACCGGCACCGCGATCTACACCGGCGACGTGGCACTGCCCGATCTCGCGCACGCGGTGCTGGTGCAGAGCACGATCGCCAAGGGCCGGATCACCGGGATGGACATCGCCGCCGCCGAGACCGCCCCCGGCGTGCTCGCGGTCTGCCCCTCCGACGGGTCGTTGGGCCTGGGTCGGGTCGCCTCGTACTACTCGGCCGACAACGGCCCGATGGGCGACGGCCGCTCCCCGCTGTCCGACGCGGTGATCCACCACCACGGCCAACACATCGCGATGGTCGTGGCGGAGACGCTCGAACAGGCGGTGGCCGGCGCCGAGCGCATCCGCACCCACTACCACCGGGAACCGCCGCTGGTCCGGATCGAGGACGCCATCCCGCAGACCCCGCCGGGCCGCGAGGACATCGTCCGGGGCGATCTCACCACCGGACTCGCGGTGGCCGACGTGACGGTGGAGGCGTACTACCGGACGCCGCCGCAACACATGAACCCGATGGAGCCGTGCACCACGACCGCGCACTGGGTGGGCGACCGGCTCACGGTGTACGACTCGACGCAGTACGTGAACGGGGTGCGGGACGCGTTGGCGACCGCGTTCGGGGTGCCGACGGCGCAGGTGCGGGTGTTGTCCGGCTTCGTCGGCGGGGGCTTCGGCAGCAAGGGCACGGTCTGGCCGCACGTGCTGCTGGCCGCCGCCGCGGCGCGCCTGGTTCGTCGGCCGGTGCGGCTCGCGCTCACCCGGCCGCAGATGTTCACCTCGTGCGGCACTCGGCCGGCGACGCGGCAGCGCATCGTGCTCGGCGCGCATCGCGACGGTCGGCTGACCGCGATCGGGCACGACGGCACGTCGGCCTGCTCGTTCGGGGAGAACGTGGTCGAGTCGACCGGTGGATCGACCTCGATCCTGTACGCCTGCCCGAATGTGAGCATCCGTCAGCGGATCGCGCGAGTGGACATGCAGGCGCCGACCTTCCAGCGGGCTCCGGGCCGGGCTCCGGGATCCTTCGCGCTGGAGTCGGCCCTCGACGAGCTGGCCCACGAACTGCACCTGGATCCGGTCGAGTTGCGGCTGCGCAACCACGCGGACACCGACCCGTCGTCGGGGCTGCCGTGGTCGGGCAAACACCTGCGGGAGTGCTACCGCGCGGGCGCCGAGCGGTTCGGCTGGGATCCGGGCGACCGCGCCCCCGGTACCCGTCGCGAGGGCGACCTGCTGATCGGCAGCGGAATGGCGTCCGCGACCCACGAGATGGACCCCGGCCCGGCCTCGGCGTACGCCGAACTGCGGGTCGACGGCACGGCCGTGATCGGCGTCGCGTCGCACGACATCGGCACCGGGACGTACACCGTGCTCGGCCAGATCGCCGCGGACGTGCTCGGTCTGCCGCCGGAACGGATCATCGTCCGGCTCGGCGACAGCGAACTGCCGGACGCGCCGCCCTCGATCGGCTCGCAGACCGTCGCCTACGTGGGCCCGGCGATCCGGCGCGCGTGCGAGGCGGTCCGCGACGACCTGCTCGCGACGGCCGTCGCCGACCCCGAATCGCCGCTGTACCGCCGGGAGATCGGCACGATCGAGTTCGGCCCGCAGACGTTCGTCGCCGAACTGGCCCGGATCGGCGAGCCGTCCGTGTCGGGGGTCGGCCATCACCGACCCGATGCCAACTCGCGGTACGCGGTGCATTCCTTCGGCGCGCAGTTCGCCGAGGTCGCGGTGGACGCGCTCACCGGTACGGTCCGGGTGCGGCGGATGGTCGGCGCGTTCGACATCGGCCGGGTGATCAACCCGCGTACCGCGCGCAGCCAACTGCTCGGCGGGATGACCTTCGGCCTGGCCCAGGCGCTGATGGAGGCGACCGTGCTCGACCCGCTTCGCGGGCACGTGGTCGAGCCGCATCTGGCGGGCTACCACCTGCCGGTCAACGCCGACATCGGCTCGATGGACGTGCTTTTCGTCGGCGATCCGGACCCGCACATCAGCGACCTCGGCGCCCGCGGCGCGGGTGAGATCGGCGTGGTCGGCGCGGCGGCGGCGATCGCCAACGCGGTCTTCCACGCGACCGGGGTGCGGGTGCGTACGCTGCCGATCACACCGGATCGGGTGGTGACCGGCTCAGCCGTCGGCCCTTAGGGCGGTGTCGGACGGAGCGGGCTGCCCGGTCGGCGTCCGCTCCTCGGCCGCGGTCGTGCCGTCCGGTGTCGCGACCGGCAGGGTGAAGGTGATCCGGGTGCCGGTGGTGTGCTCGGGATCCAGCGCGATCGTGCCGCCGTGGAACTCGACGATCTTCTTGCACATGGCCAGACCCATGCCGCTGCCCGGATACGCGTCGCGGGTGTGCAGCCGCTGGAAGATCACGAAGATCCGCTCCGCCTGGGCCGGATCGATGCCGATGCCGTCGTCGGTCACCGAGATCCGCCACATCCCCTCGTGCTGCTCCGCGTCGACCACGACCCGCACCGGCCGGTCCGGCCTGCGGAACTTCACCGCGTTGGCGATCAGGTTCTGTAGGACCACCGACAACTGGGTGCGGTCGCCGCGCACGGTGGGCAGCGAGGTGTGGGCGACCTCGGCGCCGGCCTCGCGGATCGCGATGTCCAGATCGCCGACCACCGTCTCGTACACGGCGTTCAGGTCCACGGGGGTCTCCTCCACCGGTCCGCGGCCGACCCGGGAGAAGGTGAGCAGGTCGTCGATCAGGGCCTGCATCCGGACCGCGCCGTCCACCGCGAAGGCGATGTAGCGGTCGGCGCGTTCGTCCAAGTGGCCCTGGTACCGCTTCTCCAGGAGCCGGCAGAAACTGGCCACCTTGCGCAGCGGCTCCTGGAGGTCGTGCGAGGCGACGTAGGCGAACTGTTCCAGGTCGGAGTTCGAGCGGCGCAACTCGTCGGCCTGCTCGTCCAGGCGCCGTCGGGCGTCGTCGGAGAAGGCCAACTCGTCGGCGAGCCGGTGTCGCATCGCCTCCATCGCGTCGGCCAGCGCCCGCAGATCGGCCGGTCCGGTGGGGGCGATCGCATGCCCGAAGTCGCCTCGGGCCACCACGTTCGCATCGGCCACCAGTCGGCTCACCGGCAGCGTGACGCCGCGGCGCAGGCCCGCGAACACCATGATCGCGCCCGCCAGGATCACCAGCGCGATCGCGCCGAACACCCACGTTCGCAACGCGCGGACGTCCTGGAGGCCCGCCCGGGCGGCGTCGCGTTCGTGCCGGAGGCGGTCCACCTGGTCGCGGGTCGCCGCGCGTAGCGCCGCATAGGGGGAGGGGTCCGTGACGGCCGCGCGGACCTCCGCCGGCGGCGGTGTCCCGGGCTCGACGTTCAGGGCCGGGCGCACCACCCGGGCCTCCCAGGCCCGGGCGCGCTCCAGCACCACCCGCAGCCGGGCGGTCCCGGCGTCGTCGTCGCGCAACAACTCGTGGAGTACGGCGACCTGTTCGCGCTCGGTCTCGTGGCCGGCCGAATACCCCGTCCGGAGCGCTGCGTTGCCGGACAGGATCTGCTCCCGGATGGCGGCGTCCTGGTCGGCGTACGCGGTCTCCAGGCGCACCGCGGCGATCAGCGCGGGTGAACTGTGGTCGACCAGGCGCCCGTTGACCGAGGTCGAGCGGGTGAGTACCCAGGTACCCAGCAGCATGAGCAGGGTCAGTACGACCAGCGTCGTGGCCACGCCCACGAGCAACCACCGTCGGGTGTCCCACGTCCGCCGACGCACGAGGTCGCGCGTCGACCACCCCGATCGCGGATCGGCTTCGATCGCTTGCTCCACCACACCGTCCCCATCGTCACGAACCCGCAGCCGCGCCGGCCGTGAGCCCGGACATCGTACGAGGACCGATACCTGCCCGGATCGCGGATTCTTGCACCCGATCGGGGCGGTGGATCACACGCCGGTCGTGCGGGGCCGGATCGGCGATCAGGCGCCGGTGGTGGAGCCCGGACGGACGATCATCAGCACCGTCACGGTGGCCCAGAGCAGGTTGAAGACGCCGGTGGACATGGCCAGTCGCGCCGTGGCGCGGTGTGCGGCCGAGGGCGGGGCGGGCGCCGCGTCGACCGCGGACGTGGCGGCTATCGGTGCGGGCGCGGCCTCGGCCGTGCCCACGGCGGCGAGCAGCGCGTCCTGGCGGGGCAGTACGACCAGGGCCAGGAGCGCCGCGGCGAGCCCGGTCAGCACGATCGAGACGATCAGCCAGGTGTCGCCGAGCACGTCCATGTTCAGCGCGACGCCCAGGCCGAAGACCGGCACCACGACGCCGAAGACGGCGTAGATCCGGCAGATCCGGTGCAGGTTGTGCACGATCGCGTGGGCGCGTTGGTCGTGCGGATCCGCGAGCGCGTGCCTGGCGGCGGGCGGGAACATGCTCGCGGCGACCGTGACGGGTCCGATCGCGATGATTGCGGCGAGCACATGGACGGCGAGAAGGAACTTGGTCACGGACCGAGGCTAGGAGCGCCGGCGGGGCCGAACGAGTGGCAATAGTGACACTCTTGCGCGGATTCTCGCCAAGCCGATTCCGCCGGCATACGCGGGTTTGGCGGGAATCGGGTGCACACCTAGATTATTGCCATGCATACCGTCGCCATTCTGGCCCTCGACGGCGTCATGGGCTTCGATCTGACCACGCCGATCCAGGTGTTCGGACGCACCCTGTTGCCGGACGGGCGGGCCGCCTATCGGGTCCGGGTCTGCGCGGTCGAGGCGGGCACCGACGTCGACGCCGGCGAGTTCACGATGCGCGCGCCGTGGGGGCTGGCCGAGTTGGCCGAGGCGGACACCATCATCTGTCCAGGTCGGGCCGACCCGAGCATGCCCACGCCCACGGCCGCGATCGCCGCGCTGCGCGTGGCGGCGGCGCGCGGCACCCGGATCGCGTCGATCTGCGTGGGCGCGTTCGTGCTCGCCGAGGCCGGTCTCCTGGACGGACTGCGGGCCACCACGCACTGGCTCGGCACGGCCACGCTGGCCGAGCGATATCCCGAGGTCGCGGTCGACCCGGACGTGCTCTACATCGACAACGGCTCGATCCTGACCTCGGCCGGTGCCGCCGCCGGCCTGGACCTGTGCCTGTACATGATCCGCCTCGATCACGGCTCGGCGGTCGCCGCGAACAGCGCTCGCGACGCCGTCATGCCGCTCGAACGCGCGGGCGGACAGGCCCAGTTCATCGTGCACGAACCGCCCGCCCCGGACGGCGCGAGCCTGGAGCCGCTGCTCGCCTGGCTGCGTGCGCACAGCGACCGCGAACTACTCCTGGACGATATCGCCGCGCACGCCGGGATGAGCGCCCGCAGCCTGAACCGGCACTTTCGCGAACAGACCGGCACCACTCCGCTGCAATGGCTGCACCGGGTCCGGATCAGCCGAGCCCAGCACCTGCTGGAAACCACCGCCCACTCGGTGGACCGGATCGCCGCGCAGACCGGCTTCGGCTCGCCCACCGCCTTCCGTGACCGCTTCAAACGGGTCACCGGAACCACCCCACAGTCCTACCGCCGGGCCTTCCGCAGCCGCGACGACTGATCGCCGGGCGTCGCGGGCCGTCCTCGACGAGGCGTCGCACACCGTCGGACCGGTGAAGCGCGGCTCGGCGGGGCAGGACAGTCACGGTGGCTCCGGTCGGATTCGCCGGAGCGGGTCGACGCGGAGGGGACGGGTTCGAGGGATGACACTCGACGGTGCGCGGGCTGCGGACGACGTGTGGTGGAAGTCCGCCGTGGTGTATCAGATCTACCCACGCAGTTTCGCCGACTCCGACGGCGACGGGATCGGAGACCTGAACGGCATCACCGCACGCCTGGACCACCTGTCGGACCTCGGGGTGGACGTGTTGTGGCTGTCGCCCGTCTATCCCTCGCCGCAGGACGACAACGGCTACGACATCAGCGAATACCGGGACATCGAACCGCTGTTCGGCACCCTGGCCGACTTCGACCGATTGCTCGCATCGGTGCACGAGCGCGGGATGCGGCTGGTGATGGACCTGGTGGTCAACCACACCTCGGACGAGCACGCGTGGTTCCGCGAGTCGCGCGAGGGGCCGAACAGCGCCAAGCGGGACTGGTATTGGTGGCGGCCGGCGCGCAAGGACGCGGGGTCGGCCGGGGCGGTGGGTGCGGCGGGCGCCGCGCCGAACAACTGGGGGTCGTTCTTCTCCGGGTCGGCGTGGCAGCACGATGCCGCGAGCGACGAGTACTACCTGCACCTGTTCTCGCCCAAGCAGCCCGACCTCAACTGGGAGAACCCCGAGGTCCGGCAGGCCGTGTACGCGCTGATGCGCTGGTGGCTGGATCGCGGGGTCGACGGCTTCCGGATGGACGTGATCAACCTGATCTCGAAGGACCCCGACCTGCCGGACGGCCTTCTGCACGGCGACGGCCCGTACGGCGACGGCTCGCCGTACTACGTCAGCGGCCCTCGGGTGCACGAGTACCTCCAGGAGATGCACCGCGAGGTGTTCGCCGGCCGGCCCGAACGCCTGCTCACCGTCGGTGAGATGCCCGGCGTGACGCTGGAGCACGCCCGGCTGTTCACCGATCCGGCCCGCGGCGAGGTGGACATGGTCTTCCAATTCGAGCACGTGGGCCTGGACTTCGGGCGAGACAAGTTCGACCTGCGGCCGCTGCGGCTCACCGACCTCAAGGCTTCGCTGGGCCGCTGGCAGAGCGGCCTCGCCGAGGTGGGTTGGAACAGCCTCTACTGGAACAACCACGACCAGCCCCGGATCGTCTCCCGGTTCGGTGACGACGGACCCGAGTACCGGGTGCGCTCGGCGACCATGCTGGCCACCGTGCTGCACCTGCACCGCGGCACGCCCTACGTCTACCAGGGCGAGGAACTGGGCATGACCAACGCCCCGTTCGCCACGATCGAGGACGTGCACGACATCGAGGCGCTGGGCCACTACGCGCAGGCGGTACGGGCGGGCGAGGACCCGGCCCGGGTGCTCGACGGACTGCGCGCACGGGGCCGGGACAACGCCCGTACGCCGATGCAGTGGGACGCGTCCGAGCACGCCGGCTTCACCACCGGCACGCCCTGGTTGCCGGTCAACCCGAATCACACCACCATCAACGCCGAGGCGGCGGTGGCCGATCCGGATTCGGTCTATCACCACTACCGCCGACTGATCGCCCTGCGGCACAGCGAACCGGCAGTCGTGCACGGCGACTTCACCATGCTGCTCGCGGACGACGAACGGCTGTACGCATTCACCCGCCGACACCGGGGCATCACGCTGCTCGTGCTCGCCAACTTCACCGGCGAGACGGTGGCGCTACCGGCCGATCTGGCGGCGCAGGGGGCGCGGGCGCCGCTCGTACTCGGCAACGCGGGGCCGATCGACGCGCTGATATTGCGCCCCTGGGAAGCTCGCGTACATCGGTACGTGTAGCCAACCGGCACGCCGGATACAGAGCGCGTATGAGGACTATCGCTTCCGTCACCACCATTGCCCTCGCGTCGTCCGTCCTGGTCGCGGGCGCGGCCTCGACGGCCGGCGCCCAAAAGAGCAACCGCGCCCCGCTGCGCACGTGCGCCGAGGGCTCGCTCGGCTACGACGCACACGCGCTGCCACCGATCGCGAGCAGCGTGGTACTGGTCACCGTCACCAACCTGGCCGGCTCGGCCTGCACGATCGACCGTTTCCCGACGGTGACCTTCGCCGGGCTGGACGGCACGGCGCAACCGGTGCCGCCGGTGTCGAGCGGCGCGCGGCGGATCGACGCCGCCGGGAAGTTGTACGCGGCGCTGCGCACCGACGACCGCAGCGGCGCGGCACGATACGTTCCGAGCCTGACCGTCGCGGCCCATCCGGCCCATACCGGCAAAACCTTCACCGCAGCCGGAATCGGCGCGCCGGCACCGGGTATCGCGGTCTCCGATCCGATCACCACGCTGTGGCGGAACAGCGTCGACGAGGCGGTGGACGCGCTCCCGGGTTGAGCCGGCCATCGAGCCGCGGCCGGTCGCCGATTCGGGCGCATCGGCCGCGGCCTTTCGGCGCTGCGGATTCGGGGGCGCCGCTGGGCGCGTATCCGGCCGGCTACGACATCGTGGTGAACCGTGTTCGCCAGGACACCGACGCGCCCGGGACGGCCCGACCGCCTGGGACGCGGATCCGACGATCGCCAAGGCGATCGAGATCCGCGACGGCATCGTGCGGAACCCGAAAATCCTCAGCTTTCAACATCGTTCCGCCGACTACCCGCATCCGGTGGTGGCCCGCGCGGGAGGATGAGCGGGGACGGTGCCGTGCCACAGGCGGGGGGACGATGCGGATCCGGGTGGTGGGGCGGGCGCACGCCGAGCCCAGGCGGGTCGTCTTCACGTCCGGGGTCGGCGGCGGGGTCGGCTATTGGAACGTCGGGGACGGCTTTGCGGATCGGCTGCCGGTGGTCGGCGCGTGCTACGACGTCGAGGTCGATCCGCCGGACGACGTGGCCGAGTGGACGCGGGCGCCGACCGGGGAGCCGACCGGGTTCTCGCCGGTGCGCGAGGGCGTGGCGGTGACGGGCAGGCTGGAGTGGGTCGGTCGGGACGGTGAGCCGCAGGTGGTGATGCGGCTGGGCCCGGGGATCATGACGATCGATGTGGCTTGGGGATTCGAGGAGTTGTCGGTGGGCGACGTGATCCGCTTCGAGGCTCCGTGGCTCGAACTCTGGCCCTACGTGGTGTGAACAGGCGCGCCGAAGGCGCTCGTCGGCGGGCGAGGGCCTTCGGCGCGGTCGGTTGGTTACTTGTCGCTCGGGAAGGTGCGGTGGGCGCCGCCGGGTTCGCTGCGGGTCCGGGGTTGGGCGGCGGGGTCCGCGGACCAGGTGGTGCCGGTTTCGTCGTCGGCGGTGGGCTCGTACTGGAGGCGGTCGGCGCGGGCCTCGGCCTGTGCGGCCCGCTCGCGCGCCATGGCCGCGTCCTGGCGGGCGGTCGCGGTGTTGCGTTCGAGGATGGCCCGGTCGACGGCGCGCCGGTCACGGTTGTGGCGGGCCCGGCCCATTCGGGCCCTGCTGCCGATCATGAGCAGGCCGATGCCGAAGATCAGGGCCAATGCGAGGCCCGAACAGAAGATCGCCAGCGAGTTGAGCGTGACCATGTCGGTATCGAAGATGCTCACCGTGTACTCGGGTCCGCCCGATGTGTTGTAGGCGATCAGCAGAGCCGCGAACGCTGCGGCACAGCCGGCAAGCAACAGTCCCAGAAGGAACATGGCGTCATCCTTCTTGTCCGGAGGGCGACAATTCCCCCGTAGTCAGCGCTTACCCGCTCACCATCCCCACACACGACCCACCCCCCGGCTCGGCTCTGGGTCGGGCGGCGCGGCACTGCGCAGGGTGCGGGCTGGGGGACTGCCGCCCGCGTTGCCCCGCCTGCCCGCTTGTGCCCGGCCGCCTGCCCTGCCCGACTGTGGTGAGCGTTTCATGGCGTTCTGTTCGTGGGTGCGTGGTGGTGTTGTCTCTGTGTGAACGCGTTGTGGCGTTGTGGTGTGGGCCGGCGCGGTGGGGGTGGGTGAGGGGGTGATGGGGCGGGGCTAGGGTCGGGGCGACTTGATCGTTGTTCGAAGGGACGTCCGGGCCATGCGTCTTGGGTTTGCCGGATTCGCGCACAGCCATCCGTTCACCGATGCGGGTGTGGCCCGTGACCTGGGGGTGACGCGGATCGATGGTTGGGCGGCGGGGGAGCCAGGGCGATTCGCGGCCTTTCGGGAGCGGCACGAGTGTGAATCGGCCGGATCGCTCACGGAGTTGCTCGACCGCCGGCCGGACGCCGTGGTGGTGACCGTGCGGCCGGCGCTGATCGCGGACACCGTCGCCCGGATCCTGCGGGCCGGCGTACCGTGCTTCGTGAACAAGCCGGCCGCCTCCTCGGTCGCCGCGCTCGCCGAGTTGCACCGGGCCGTGACCGGGTACGAGGAACGTTTCCTGACCACGTCCGTGTTGCGCTTCGCGCCGGCCGTGACGGAGTTGGCCGAACGCATCGCGGGCCGCCGGGTGTTGAGTGCCCGGGCGCTGGTCCGGCACGACATCGCCGGCTTTCTGACACCGGAGCGCGCCTGGCAGGACGACCCGGCCGAGGGCGGCGGCACGCTGGTCTCGCTCGGCCTGCACGGCGCCGAACTCCTGGACGCGGTGGCCGGCCCCGGCGCGCGGGTGCTGGCCGCCACCGGTTCGGTCCTGGTCCACCCGACCACCCGCTCGGAGGACGTCGGCGCGATCATGCTCGGCTGGCCGGACGGGCGCGTGGGCACGATCGAGGTCGCCGGGGTGGGCGGCGACGAGGTCTACGAGGTGGCCGTACAGACCGAGGACGGCGTCGAGACCGCCCGTCTCGGCGGCTCCGACTGGCAGGAGGCCCTCGGCTACCGAGCCACCATGCGCGCCGTACTCGCCATGGCCGCCGGCGCCCCCTCCCCCCTCCCATGGCCCCGCACGCACGCGGTCCTCACCGCAGCCACCACCGCAGCCACCCTCGCCCGCCCCTGACCCCAACCCCCCCCGACGCCCGCGCCGGACTCCCACACGCCCGTCGTCAGCCCTGGCCCACGCCCCACGCCCCACGCTCGACGCAGGCGCTCGCTGCTGACGCCCGACGACTGCGCCCGAGCTTCTTGCCTGGCCCGATCCCCGCGCCCATGGCCCACGTCTGTGCCTGGCCCACCTGCTTGACGCCCACGCCCGGCCCATGCCCGGCCCGCCCTGCGCCCGGTCCGCGCCTGGTTCGTGCTCGACCGCCGTGCGTTTTACGACCGCGCCCCGCGCTGGCCCATCCGGTGTGCCGACGCCTGTGGTCGGGTCAGGGGTGGGGGTGGGTGGCTTTTCGGAGGAGGGGGAGGGAAGCCAGAAGGAGGATGGGGAGCAGCAGGAAGGCGGCGCGGGTGGGCATCAGGTCGGTGGCGAGGCCGAGGAGGAAGGGGGCGCCGCCGGCGGCGAGGGTGGTGGCCACGGCCAGGCGGGAGACGGCGAGGTCGGCTCGGCCGTCGGCGGCGCGGATCGCGGCGGCGGTGGCCAGCGGGAACTGTACGGACATGCCCAGGCCGGAGACGAACAGGCCGAGGTAGGCGAGCCAGGGGACCGTGGCCGACCAGAACAGTGCGAAGCCGACCAGGTTCACCGCGACCGCGCCGCCGTACAGCCGCTGCAACGGGAGGCGCAGCGCGAGCCGCCCGCCCGCCAGCCGGCCCAGGCACAGGCCGGCCACCACGGCGGTCATCGCGGTGGCGGCGGCACCCTCGGACATCCCGGTGCGATCACGCAGCAGCGTCGAGGCCCACAACGACAGCGAGAACTCGACCCCCACCGAGCACACCGTCAACAACCAGGCCCACCAATACGCGGCGGGCAGCGACCCACCAGCCGACGGCGACGGCGACGGCGACGGGGGCGCGGCGACCAGGTCCGGCACCCGCGTCCGCCCGAAGCCCACCGCCAGGGCGCCGAAGAGCACCGGGACCAGCAACATCGCCCAGCGCCAGCCCGGCCCGGACGAGTCCATCACGCCGATCAGCAGCGGCGCGGCCATCCCGACGCCGGCCGCGAGCCCGTTGGCCTCGCTCAGGGCGCTCGGACCGGCGATCGGGCCGTGGTGGTCCGCCAGTGCCGTGCCGGCCACGTTGACCACCAGGAACGCGCCGAACCCACACAGCAGCGCCGCGCTCAGCGACACCGCCGGCGTCCCGGCCGCGCAGTACGCCAACACGCCCGCGCTCAACAACACACAGCCCGCCCACAACGTGCGCCCGCGCCCGAACCGCCGCATCGGCCGATCGCCGAGCAGCGCGATCAACACGCCGGCCGCCGCGTACGCCGTACTGTGCAGCGCCGCCACCGCGTTGCTCACGCCCAGGTCGTCGCCGAGCAGCGTGACCGACGGCCCGAAGCAGTACAGGAAGTAGCCGAACGCCGCCATGTGCAGATACAGCAGCCAGGTCGCGCGATCACGGGTCAACCCCGATATCGAACCCTCGATCACGCGAAATCGCCCACCGTCGTCCTCGTCCGCATCCTGTGGGCCCCGTCGCGGATGGTCCCGCCCCGCCGGGATCGTATGCGACCCGCGGGCCCCCGGGCACCTCGGGGACGCGGCGGCCGGGTCGGGAAGGCCACGGCGACCATCGGCGCCTGCCCACCCGCCCGACACCCCCCGGATCAGGCCGGACGCGTCCACCCCGTGCGCAGCAGCCGCTCCGCCACGCCCGTCGGATCCGCCGGCGCCCGTCCGTCCGCGCGCAGCCGATCCAGGCCCAGCAACGCGGCGCCCACGACCGGCGGATCCACCGCCACCCGCAACACCGCGCGCGGCGCGGAGCGCAGGATCAGCCGGGAGACCGCCGCCATCAACATCGGGGGCTGCGCCGCCAGGACCCCGCCGCCCAGCACGACGTCCGCCTCCTCCGCCAGCAGGTCGAGCCGACCCAGCGCGGTCACCGCCATCACCGCGATCTCCCCGGCCTGGCGCTCGACCACCTCGCCCGCCACCGCGTCCCCACCGTCGGCGATCCGGAACAACAGCGGGACCAGCTCGTGCAGCCGCTCGCTCGCCAACTCGCCCAGATGCACCGCCTCGGCCACCGCGGTCGCCGACTCCAGGCCGAAATGCCCGGCCGTCGCCTCGGCCAACGCGGTCGCCGGTCCCCGACCGTCCTCGGCCCGGACCGACGACCACATCACCTCCTCCATCAGGCCCAGCCCGCCGCCCCAGTCGCCGGTCATCCGCCCCAGCGCCGGGAATCGCGCGGTCCGCCCGTCCGGCAGCAGGCCCACGCAGTTGATCCCGGCCCCGCACACCACCGCGACCCCGCGCGGCGCGCCCGTGCCCGAGCGCAACACCGCGAACGTGTCGTTGCCGACGGTGACCGTCCGGGCCCAGCCCCGGTCCTCGAACTCCTTGCGGAGCTGCAACTCCTCCACCGGCAGGTCGATGTTGGCCAGATACGCCGCGACGTGCTCCACCGGTCCGGCCCCCGCGGCCGACCGCAACACCTCCTCGACCAGTGAGGCGATCCGCTCGACCGCCGCGTCCTGGCCGAGTTGGTACGGCGCGTAGCCCGCGCCCCGACCGCGCCCCCAGACCCGACCGTCCGCGTCGACCACCGCGACATCGGTCTTGGAGTTGCCCGCGTCGATCGCGAGCACGGCCGGGGCCGATCCGGAGGACTCGGCCCCGCCCTCCGTCACCGGGCCCACGGCAGGTGCTCCTTGCCCGCCGCGAGCAGCCGATCGGCGAGTGCCTCGGCGATGTCGTACTGTCCGACCAGCGGATGCGCGAGCAACGCGGTGACCACCCGATCGCGCCCACCGCGCAACGCGGCGTCCAGCGCGAGTTCCTCGTACGCCGCCACGTGCGCGATCAACCCGGAGTGCAGCGGCCCCAGCGGCGCCACCGGCAGCGGCGTCGCGCCGTTCGCGTCGATCCGCGACGGCACCTCGATCACCGCGTCGTCCGGCAGGAAGGGCAACGTGCCGTTGTTGCGCACGTCGGCGATCTGGACCCGGTCGCTCTCCTCGGTGCTCGTGCCCAGCAGCGCGGCCACCAGGGCCACCGCCGCCTCCGAGTAGTAGGCCCCGCCCCGGCGTTCCAGCAGCTCCGGCTTGGTGTCCAGGGTCGGATCCGCGTACAGCTCCAGCAGTTCGCGCTCGATCGCGGCCACCTGTTGGGCGCGGGAGGCGCTGTGCCGCTGGGCGGAAACCACCGCGTCGTGCGCGTAGAAGTAGCGCAGGTAGTAGGACGGCACGGTGCCCTGCGCGCGCAGCAGTTCGACCGGCAGTTCGAGGTCCTCGGCGATCGCCGGACCGTGCTCGGCCAGCAGCGTCGACATCAGGTCCGGACCCGGCTCGCCGTGCTCGTCCAGCAGGTACAAACCGCGTTCCCAGGTCAGGTGGTTGAGCCCGACGTGGTCCAGCCGCAGCCGCTCCGGCGCGACGTCGAGCATCGCGGCGAACCGGCGCTGGAAGCCGATCGCGACGTTGCACAGGCCCACCGCGCGGTGGCCGGCGTCCAGCAGCGCGCGGGTGACGATGCCCACCGGGTTGGTGAAGTCCACGATCCACGCGTTCGGCGCGGCCCGGCGCACCCGTTCGGCCGCGTCCAGCACCACCGGCACCGTGCGCAGCGCCTTGGCCAGGCCACCCGCGCCGGTGGTCTCCTGCCCCACGCAGCCGCAGTCCAGTGGCCATTCCTCGTCCTGCGCGCGGGCCTCCTGACCGCCCACCCGGAGCTGGAAGAGCACCGCGTCGCAGTCCTCGACCCCCGCGTCCAGGTCGTCGGTCAGCACCACCCGGGCCGGGTGGCCGTACCGGGCCAGGATGCGCCGCACCACCGCGCCCACCGGCTCCAGCCGTTCGATCGCCGGGTCCACGAGCACCAGCTCGTCGACCGGCAATGATTTGCGCAACCGGCCCAGGCCGTCCGCCAGTTCGGGCGTGTACGTGGACCCACCGCCCACCACAGCGAGCTTCAACCCTTTACTCCCGTCAAAGTCACGCCCTCGATGAACGCCTTCTGGGCGAAGAAGAACACGAGGATCACCGGCGCCATCACAAGGAGCGTGGCGGCCATCATGAGATTCCAATTGACCTGGTGCGCGCCCTTGAACGACTCCAGGCCGTAGGACAGGGTCCATGCGCCCGGATTCTCGGACGCGTACACCTGTGGACCGAAGTAGTCGTTCCAGCAGTAGAAGAACTGGAACAGCGCCACCGCCGCGATCGCCGGCCGGATCATCGGCAGCACGATCGAGATCAGGATGCGCAGCTCGCCGCACCCGTCCACCCGGGCCGCGTCCAGGTATTCGGACGGGATGGTGAGCAGGAACTGACGAAGCAGGAAGATGGTGAACGCGTCGCCGAAGGCCATCGGGATGATCAACGGCCAGAGCGTCCCGCTCAGATGCATCTGCTTGGCCCAGAAGATGTACATCGGGATGATGATCACCTGCGGCGGCAACATCATCGAGGAGATCACCATCATCAGCGCCACGCCCCGGAAGCGGAACCGGAACTTGGCCAGCGCGTAGGCCACCGGCAGGCTGGAGACGACGGTGAACAGGGTGCCCAGGCCGGCGTACAGCAGCGTGTTGCGCCACCAGGTGCCGAAGCCCGGAGTCTCCATCACCTTGGTGTAGTTGCCCCACTCCCACGAGGTGGGCCACAGGTCGCTGGTCAGCGCCTGCTTGTTGCTCATCACCGAGGTCAGGAACAGGAACACGAACGGCAGGATGAAGAACAGTACGGCGGTGACGGCGAGCGTGTGCACGCCGATCCAGGTCAGTACGCGCTTGCGCCGGTGTGGGCGCGGCGGCGTCCGGGCGGGCGCGAGCGGCGGCGCGATGCCGACGGCCTCGGCCGTGACGGTCTGGGCCATGGATCCGATCCCTTCTGGGCACGGTGGATCGTCGAACTGGGTTTACCGGCAAGGGAGTTCCAACGCCGGTGGCGAGTGCGGGCGGGATTCGGCCCGACTCTCAGTCGTCGTCGAGCAGACCCGAGCGGCGACGCAGCAGCAGGAAGGTGAACGCCATCGCGATCACGAACAGGAGCAGCGAGATCACACACGCCGCACCCGTGTTGAAGGTGGAGAACCCTTCCTCGTAGACCAGTTGCGGCAGCGTCAGCGTGGTGCCCTGCGGATAGCCCGGTTCGAACGACTGGCCGGAGTTGCCGATGATGCCGCTCGCGACCTTTCCGGCCACCATCGCCTGGGTGTAGTACTGCATGGTCTGGATCACGCCGGTGACCACGGCGAACAGCACCACCGGGGTGATCGCCGGCCAGGTCACGTACCGAAAGCGCTGCCACGGCCCGACGCCGTCCAACTCGGCCGCCTCGTACTGCTCGCGCGGCACGTCCAGCAGCGACGCGGTGAAGATCACCAGCAGATCGCCGATGCCCCACAGTGCGAGCAGGGTGAGCGCGGGCTTGGACCAGTCCGGGTCGTTGAACCAACCGGGCTGCGGGATACCGACGTTGCCGAGCAGGTGGTTGACCGGACCGGTACCCGGGTTGAGCAGGAACGCGAAGCCGATCGTGGCGGCCACCGGCGGGGCCAGGTAGGGCAGGTAGGACAGCGTGCGGAAGAGCCCGCCGCCGCGCTTGAGCCGGATCGCCAACATGCCCAGCCCCAGGCCGAAGATCACCCGCAAGGTGACCATCACCACGACCAGCCACAGCGTGTTGCGCAACGCCTGCCACAGCGGCGGGTAGTCGTTGAGCACGTAGTTCCAGTTGCGCAGGCCCACCCAGACCGGCGCGTTGATCAGGTCGTAGCGGGTGAACGAGTAGTACACGGTCGCGCAGAGCGGATACGCGAAGAAGACCGTGAAGCCGATCAGCCACGGGGAAAGAAAGGCGAGCGTGCGCAGGTTCCGCCGGCGGCGCTGCCTGCGCAGCGCCGCCGGGACCTCCGCCGCCGCGGGGGCGGTCGTGGTCATCGGATCACTTGACCTGGGCCACGTCGGTGTCGATCTGCTTGTCCAGATCGGCCAGGCTCTTGGTCAGGTCGCCGCCCTGGCCGGCTTCCCACTTGTAGGCGTACTCGGAGAGGGTGACCTGGTACTTGCCGCCGTTGGGGCTGGCGGGCGTGGTGTTGCTGGCGGGGTGCTTGAAGGCGTCGATGAACGGCTTGAAGTGCTCGTCGTTCGCCAGCGGCGACGCGGCCAGCGCGGCGTTGGTGCTGGGCACGTTGTGGATCGCCTGCGAGAACGCCACCAGCGCCTCGGTGTCGGTGGTGACGAACTTGACGAACTCCCAAGCGGCGGCCTGGTGGTGGCTCGACTTGGCGATGCCGACGGTGGTGCCGGTGAGGTAGCTGCGGCCGTACTTGTCCTGCTGGTCGTCCGGGACCGGGAACGGCGCGGTGCCGTAGTTCAGGTTCGGCGCGTCCTGGGCGAGCATCGCGGTGCGCCACTCGCCGTCCATGGTCATCGCGAGCTTGCCGCTCATGAACGGGTTCTCGGCGGAGAACTCCTCACCGAACGTGGTGCGGAACTTCTCCAGCTTGTCGAACCCTCCCTGGCTCTCCACGAATTGCTTCTGCCAGTTGAAGAACTGCGGGACGACCGGGTCCTTGGACAGGTTCGACTTGCCGTCGGGCGTCTGGTAGGTCGGGCCGAACTGGGCCAGCGTGTGCGCGGCGGAGAACTCGTAGGCGTGGAAGGTCGGCACGAAGCCGGCGACCTTGAACGTCCCGTCGCCGTTCAACTGGTTGAGCTTCTTGGCGGTCTCGGCCAGCTCGGTGAACGTCTTCGGCGGCTGGGTGATGCCCGCCGCGGCGAACATGTCCTTGTTGTAGTACAGCCCGTACGAGTCGGCGAGCAGCGGCAGGGCGCAACGCTTGCCCTGGAACTGGGTGTAGTCCAAAACCGGCTTGGGGAAGGTCGTGGCGGGGTCGATGTTGGACTTGGCCAGCCACGGCGCCAGATCGGTCCACGAGCCCGAGGTACAGAACTGGCCGACGTTGTCGGTGGTGAACGAGGAGACCACGTCCGGGCCCTTGCCGGAGCGGATGCCCTGGGTGATCTTGTCGTCGGTGACGTTGGAGACCACCTTGACCTTGATGTTGGGGTGCTTCGCGGTGAACTTGGCGACCAGGTCGTCGACCGCCTTGGTCTCGCTCTCGGCGCTCCAGCCGTGCCAGAAGGTGATGGTGACCTTCTTGTCGGGCGCCTCCTCGGCACCGGTTCCCGAGCCGCCGTCGTCGCCGGCGCACGCGGAGGCCATCAGGGCGAGCGTGGCGGCGCACGCGAGGGTCGTGATGGAACGACGGAGCCGTGGGAGTCTGTGCACTGGGTCCTCCTCCGGAGATGGCGACGGCGCGGCCGGGACGAGCGGCGCCGGGGGCCTTGCGGTGGTACGGGTCGAGCGACAGAGCGCGCGAACGGGCCGAGGCCGGCCGCGACGGGGTGCGGTGCGGGTCGGACGAGTGAGGATGTGCCGCCGGTCGAGCGGGAGTGCGTCAGGTCGTGGTGAAGACGACGTCGCGGGCGACGTCGAGCGCCGCGTGCACGGCGCCGGTGGAGACGGGATTGGCGGGCACGTCGCCGAGCACGACGCGCGGACGCGGGATCGCGAGGCGGTGCAACTCGTCGACCACGCGCGAGCGCAACGCCTCGCCACCGGCCATCGGGATGGCCCCCGACAACACGACGAGCCCCGGATCGAGCACCGAGACGATCACCGCGAGGCCGACCGCCAGCCGGTTGGCCAACTCGTCGAGGAAGGCTCCGCCGCGCGATTCGGTCGCGCGCACGGCGCGGGCGACGGCCTGCGGCGCGGTACGACTGCCCACCCCGTAGGCGCGGGCCAGGGACAACACGGCGGGCGCGCCCGCGAGTTGCTGGAAGCCACCGGTGTTGCGGCGGCTGACGTCGTGCGGCAGCGGGGCGCCGGGCATCGGCATGTAGCCGACCTCGCCCGCGCCACCGGTGGAGCCTCGGTGCAGTCGGCCGCCGAGCACGATCGCGCAGCCGATGCCCTCGTCCACCCACAACAGGACGAAGTCGCCCCCGTCGCGGGCCGATCCGTCCCGCTGCTCGGCGAGCGCGGCCAGGTTGACGTCGTTCTCCACGTCCACGGTCAGGCCGAGTTCCTCGCGGACGAGGTCCAGCACACCGGGGGAGTGCCAACCCGCGAGATGGCGGCCGTAGCGGAACTGTTCGGTGGTCGGGTCGAACGCGCCCGGGATGCCGATCACCACGTGCGCGAGGTCGGCGAGGTCGAGCCCGGCGGGCTTGGCCGCGGCGCGCACCGCGTCCCGGATCCGGCCCGGCGTGTCGGCCGCTTCCCTTCGTGGGGTGGGCAGTTCGTGTTCGCCCACCACCCGTCCGGTGAGATCGGCGATGGCCACCCGGATCCGGGCGGGCGTCACGTCCAGACCCGCGACGTGTCCCGCCGCCGGGTTGATCTCGTAGAGCTGGGCGCCGGGTCCTCGGCCGCCCTCGGTGGTGCCCACCCCGACGACCAGGCCGGCCGCCTCCAGGCGGGAGAGCAACTGCGAGGCGGTCGGCTTCGACAAACCCGTCATCGAGCCGATCTGGCCCCGGGACAGCCGCCCGTGCCGCAAGAGGAGTTCGAGCGCGGCCCGGTCGTTGATGGCCCGCAAGAGGCTCGGCCGCCCGGCCTGCTCCCGCCCGGACGCTCCCGCGCCGCGCTCGGTGCTACCGGCCATCAGCGGTTCTCCCTCTCGCCACTGTTAGGAAACCTTCCTAAGAGTTGTAGAGGAAATTAGGCCCGCCCTCTCGGCACTGTCAAGGGTGTCCGCCAAGGTCGTTTCCCTTGCGGGGCAAGCGAATCGGCGCGAATCTCAACCGGCGCGCGGATGCGCGGCCCGCGCGACGGCTCGGCACCCGGCGCAGAGCCCGGCCGCGATGACCGCGCCGGCGGTGTTCAGGAGCACGTCGTCCACCGACGAGACCCGGCCGATCGCGAGCAACCACTGGGCCGTTTCGATCGCGGCGGACGCACCCGCGGCCAGGCCGGCGATCCGCCACGCGCCCGTTCGACCGGCGAAGTGCGGCGCGTGGAACGGCAGCAGGAAGCCCAGGGCCGCGAACACCGCGAGATTGCCGCCGACCTGGACCACCGCGGTCGCCGGGTCGCCGAGCAGCACCGCCGCGAGGTCGCGCAGCGGCAGCAGGCTGAGCGTGTGGCCGGAGCCGACCGGGGTCAGCACCATCCACACCCACGGCAGGGTGCCCAGCACCATCGCGGCGAGCACCGCGACGCGGGGCCGACGTACCGCGAGCAGGACGACGAGCACGAACGGCGCGGCGACCGCGCACGCGACCAGGACCGCGCCCCACCGTGACCATCCTCCACCCATTCGGCGGACTGTACCGGCGGACGGCGGGGCGCGCAGGCGTATGGGTGGGCGCCATCCGGGCGCATCCGCATGGTTAGGCCGGTGATCTCGGGCAACTCTCAGGGTCCGGCATCTTCTTTGCAGCAGCGCACCGCACTGTACCCACTGCGCCGGCTCCCGGGACCGGTGCACGGACCGCAGGAGGCGGCATTGGCCGACAGCACACCGGCGACCGGGCAGTCGAGCGGGGACACCTACTCGGAGCACCTGGGCCACGTCGTCTTCATCACCGCGGCCGCCGCGATGGGCGGCTTCCTCTTCGGCTACGACAGTTCGGTGATCAACGGCGCGGTCGAGGGCATCCGCGGCAAATTCGAGCCCGGTTCCAGCCTGCTCGCCCAGGTGGTCGCCGCCGCGCTGGTGGGTTGTGCGGTCGGCGCGGCGATCGCCGGACGGATCGCCGACCGGATCGGCCGGATCCGGGTGATGCAGATCGCCGCCGTGCTGTTCGCGGTCAGCGCGGTCGGCTCGGCGCTGCCGTTCGCGCTGTGGGACCTGGCCATGTGGCGGGTGCTCGGCGGGGTGGCGATCGGGATGGCCTCGGTGATCGGCCCGGCCTACATCGCCGAGGTCGCCCCGCCGGCCTATCGCGGTCGGCTCGGCTCGTTCCAGCAGGCCGCGATCGTCACCGGCATCGCGGTCTCGCAGCTCGTCAACTGGGGCATTCTCAACCTCGCCGACGGCGACCAGCGCGGCACGTTGGTCTTCGGCCTGGAGGCGTGGCAGGTGATGCTCGGCGTGATGGTGCTGCCGGCCGTGCTGTACGGCCTGTTCACCTTCACCATCCCCGAGTCGCCGCGCTTCCTGATCTCCGTCGGCCGGATCGATCAGGCCAAGCAGGTGCTCGCCGAGGTGGAGAGCGACCGGGTCGACCTGGACGCGCGCGTCGCCGAGATCAAGGAGGCGATGCGCCGCGAGCACAAGTCCACGTTCAAGGACCTGCTGGGCGGCGGCGGATTCCTGTTCCTGCCGATCGTGTGGGTCGGCATCGGGCTCTCGGTGTTCCAGCAACTGGTCGGCATCAACGTGATCTTCTACTACTCGGCTTCGTTGTGGCAGTCGGTGGGCATCGACCCGAACAGCTCGTTCCTGTACTCGTTCACCACGTCGATCATCAACATCATCGGCACGATCATCGCGATCTTGTTGGTCGACCGAGTGGGCCGCAAACCGCTCGCGCTGGTCGGCTCGACCGGCATGGCGCTCTCCCTCGGCCTGGTCGCGTGGGCCTTCTCCGCCCGGACCGGCCAGGGCAAGAGCATCAAGCTCCCGGACACCGAGGGCACCGTGGCGCTGATCGCGGCCCATTCGTTCGTGCTGTTCTTCGCGCTGTCGTGGGGCGTGGTGGTGTGGGTCTTCCTCGGGGAGATGTTCCCGAACCGGATCCGCGCGGCGGCCCTGGGTGTGGCCGCGTCCGCGCAGTGGATCGCCAACTGGGTGATCACCGTGACGTTCCCGACGCTGTCGGACTGGAATCTGTCGGCGACGTACGTGATGTACGCGTGCTTCGCGGTGTTGTCCATCCCGTTCGTGCTCAAGTTCGTCAAGGAGACGAAGGGCAAGACGCTGGAGGAGATGGGCTGAAGGGCGGGGCGTGCTGCCGAGGGCGGCCGAATGTGGCGCCCGGCCGTGCGGGAGGCGGCGCCTGCGGCCGGGCCGAACGTGGAGCCGGCGGCCGAGACTTGAGGAGAGTCTCGGC